>NZ_UBIZ01000259.1:0-17964 GCF_900465275.1 Parafrankia sp. Ea1.12
GTGTGGTGGCGGCGCCATTCCTGGGGGGTGGTGCCGTAGGCGGCCCGGAAGCGGCGGCTGAAGTGGGAGGGGTCGGCGAAGCCGTTGGCGCGCGCGATGGCGGCGATGCTGCGGCCGCGCGCGTCCCGGGCCGCGAGCGCGCCGCGGGCCCGTTCCAGTCGGTTGCGCACGATCCACTGTTCCAGGCTGAACTCCGCCTCCCGGCACAGCCGGTAGAGGTGACGCACGGACACCCCGACCGCGGCCGCGATGCCGTCCGCGTTCAGATCGGAATCGGCCAGGTGGGCCAGCACGTGGTGACGCACGCGGGCCAGCGTGATCTCCGCCGATGCCCCCGGGGCGTCGTCGGGGCCGCGGGCCGCGCTCACCAGTAACGCCCGGAGGAGCTCGACGGTCGCGGTGCCGACGCCCGCGGCGGACTCGTCCCGTTCGAGGGCCGCGGCGTCGCGGGCCAGCGCGGTGAGGTGGTCGGTGACCAGCGGGTGGAGCGGGCTGCGGGCGAGGTTCGGGGCGCCGCGCCGGACGACCTCGCCGGGCAGGCCGAGCGAGGCCAGCGGTACCTGCAGGCCCTGGCCGCATCCGCCCTCGGCGTTGGCGTACTCGAACGCGGAGCTCAGGTCGGTGCAGTACAGCTCGCCGACGGCCAGCTCGCGGCGGACCCCGAACTGCTCCTGGACGGCGCGCCCGTGCCGGCGCTGCGCGAAGGACAGCACCGGGGGAGCGCTGTCCTGGCGCACGTGCCGGGCGGTGCGGATCATGTGCTGGCCGGCGTTGACGGTCGTGCGGATCAGGCCGACCTCGCCGAAGCTCCACGACTCGATCCGGCCCCGGATGTCGTGCTGGGCGTGCACGCTGAACCGGCTGGTGACGGTGAGCGCGACGATGGCGTCCCGGGCGACCTCGGCGCGCCGGTGCGCCGGCAGGTGGTCGAGATCAAGAACCGTCGCCACCGGTGTTCCTCCCGTCCGGCCGGCGCGGCGGACGCGGGCCGTCCCAAGCCCCGCCGGGTGGTCTGATCGTCCGTCGCCTGCTCGTCGCCTGATCGTCCGAGGGCGGCCCGACCAATCGTCCCAAGGGTCGCGGATGTGGCACGGAGAGTCCAGAACCGTGCGCGCAGAGACCAGCACGGCCGACCCGATCCGCCTAGCGTGGACGTGAGGGGACGCCTGCTGACGGCCGGCGCCAGGGATGTTCCTGCGCCCCCGGGGCCGCCGAGAGGAGACATCGTGGCGACCGTGACGACGCTGGACGGCACCGAGATCTACTACAAGGACTGGGGCGAGGGCCGGCCCGTGGTTCTCAGCCACGGCTGGCCGCTGCAGGCGGACAGCTGGGAGGCCCAGATGCTCTTCCTGGCCTCGAACGGCTACCGCGTCGTCGCGCATGACCGCCGCGGCCACGGGCGGTCGTCCCAGCCGTGGAACGGCAACGACATGAACACCTACGCCGACGATCTCGCCGCGCTGATCAGTCATCTGGACCTGCGTGAGGTCACGCTGGTCGGGTTCTCGACGGGCGGCGGCGAGGTGGCCCGGTACGTCGGTCGGCACGGCACGGACCGTGTCGCGCAGATCGTGCTGGTCTCCTCCGTGCCGCCGTTCATGCTGAAGACCGACGACAACCCTGGCGGCGTTCCGGCCGAGGTTTTCGACGGCCTCCGTGCCGCCTCGCTCGCCGACCGTTCACAGGCCTACCGGGATCTCGCCGACGGCCCGTTCTTCGGCGCGAACCGTCCCGGGCAGGAACGCTCCCAGGGCATCCGCGACTCGTTCTGGCTGCAGGGAATGCAGACCGGAGCGCGCAACGCGTTCGAGTGCATCGCCGCGTTCTCGGCCACCGACTTCCGGCCTGATCTCGCCGCGTTCGACGTGCCGACGCTCGTCATCCACGGGGACGACGACCAGGTGGTCCCGATCGAGGTCGGCGGCAGGCGTTCGGCGGAACTGGTCAAGGGCGCCGAGCTGACGGTGTACGAAGGTGCTCCGCACGGCATCACCGAGACGCACAAGGACCGGCTGAACGCCGACCTGCTGGCTTTTCTCGCCACTCACCCCACCTCCGCCCCCGCCTCCGCCTGACCAACAAGGAGACACGATGAGCATCGACAGCGCGGCCGGCCCGGCCGGCTCCGGCAAACCCGACACGATCGTCCTGGTGCACGGCCTGTGGATGACCCCGCGCAGCTGGGAGGGCTGGATCACCCGGTTCGAGGAGAAGGGGTACCGGGTCATCGCGCCCGCCTACCCCGGCTTCGAGGTGGAGGTCGAGGCGCTGCGGGCGGACCCGCAGGTCATCGCCGACCTCACCGTCCCGGCCACCGTCGACCATCTGGCCGCGGTGATCGAGGGCCTCGACGCCCCGCCGATCATCATGGGGCACTCGTTCGGGGGCACCCTCACCCAGCTGCTGCTCGCCCGTGGCCTCGGCGCCGCGGGGGTCGTCGTCGACTCGGCGCCGACCGAGGGGGTGCACGTCACCCCTCTGTCCCAGGTGAAGTCGCTCTTCCCGATCCTGAAGCATCCCGGGAACTTCCACAAGGCGGTCGGGTTCACCCCGGAGGAGTTCCACTACGCCTTCGCGAACACCCTCAGCAGGGAAGAGTCCGACAAGGTCCACGAGCGCTACCACATCCCGGCCCCGGGAAACTGGGTGTGGGTCTACGGCCTTATCGCCAACTTCAAGCCGGGACACCAGGAGACCTGGGTCGACTACGACCGCGACGACCGGGCGCCGCTGTTGTTCATCGGCGGCGGATCGGACCACATCATGCCGGCGTCGGTGAACAAGGCGAACGCGAAGAAGTACCACAACTCCGCCGCGCTGACCGAGTACTTCGAGTTCGAGGGCCGGTCGCACTGGACCTGCGCCGAGCCCGGCTGGGAGGCCGTCGCCGACCACGCGCTGCAGTGGGCCGTCGAGCATGCCGGCCAGCGCCCGTCCAGGACAGCAGCTGGCTGAGGCCCCGCGGCAGCGGGTCTCGTCCGCGGGCCCGCTGTCGCCCTACTGTCGCCCGGTGGCGATCACACTCCGGTGGGTGGCGGCTCGTCGTGGGCGCGGGCGACGTCGGCGGCGATCAGAGCGTCCACCTCCGCGTCCGTGTAGCCCAGGTTCCTCAGGATGCGCCGGGTGTCGGCTCCCTGCGCCCGTGGGGGACGGCGCACCGAGCCGGGAGTGGCGGACAGTTTGATCGGGATGCCGATCCCGCGATAGCCGTCGAGCTCCACGACCATGTTCCGGTGCCGCAGGTGCGGGTCGGCCAGTGCCTGCGCGACGTCGTGCACCGCCGTCGCGGGTACCCCGCGGGCCAGCAGCTCCCGGGCCAGGCCGTGGCGTGCGCGGGGCGCGATCGCCTCACGCAGGATCGCGCGCAGCGCAGCCACGTTCGCGACCCGGGCGGCGTTCGAGGAGAAGCGCGGGTCCCCGGACAGCTCGTCCCGGCCCAGCGCGGTGGCGAGCGCGGCGAACTGCCGGTCGTTGCCGGCGCCGATGAAGATCGGGCCGTCCGCGGCGTCGAAGGTGTCGTACGGAGCGATCGCGGAGTGGGCCGAGCCGGTCCGGATCGGCACCTGTCCGTCCGCCAGGTGCGCCGCCGAGTGGGGATGCAGCAGGGAGGCGGCCGTGTCGACGAGCGTGCAGTCCACGAGCTGGCCCACGCCGGTGCGGGCGCGGGCGTGCAGTGCGAGCAGGATCCCGGCGAACGCGTAGATGCCGGTGACCATGTCGACGATCGGCACGCCGACCCGCAGCGGCGGCCGGTCCGCCTCGCCGTTGATGCTCATCAGACCGCTGTACGCCTGGGCCACGGCGTCGTATCCGGGCATGGCGCCCATCGGCCCGTCGGGGCCGAAACCGGTGGTCCGGCACCGGACGAGCCGGGGATGGCGCGCCCGCAGCGTCGGGTCGTCGAAACCCCAGCGCGCGAGTGTCCCGACCTTGAAGTTCTCCACCAGGACGTCGGCTTCCCCGAGCAGCCGACCGAGCACGTCGTGCCCGGTCGGAGTGCTCAGGTCGAGGCAGATGTTCGTCTTGTTGCGGTTGATCCCGGTGAAGTAGGCGCTGGTGCCGTCGGCGACGAAGGGCGGGCCCCAGGCCCGGGTGTCGTCCCCGGCCGGGGGCTCCACCTTGATCACCTCGGCGCCGTGGTCGGCGAGGAGCTGGGCGCACAGCGGCCCGGCGAGAACCCGGGAGAGGTCGAGGACACGGAGCCCGTCCAGGCTCCCGCCGGGGTCGGTCATCCGTCGTCGTCGCCGTCGTCGATCCGCGCCCGTCGTCTCAGTACGACTTCGGCAGGCCGAGCACGTGCTGGGAGACGTAGTTGAGGACCATCTCCTGGCTGACCGGCGCCAGGCGCATGATCCGCGACTCGCGGAAGTAACGCTCGACGTGGTACTCGCGGGCGTAGCCCATGCCACCGTGGGTCTGGATGGCCTGGTCGGCGGCCTTGAATCCGGCGTCCGCGCACAGCCACTTCGCCATGTTCGCCTCGGGCCCGCAGGGCAGCCCCTGGTCGTAGCGCCAGGCGGCCTTGCGTGCCATCAGCTCGGCGGCGTCCAGCCGGATCTGGGCCTCCGCCAGCGGGAAGGCGATGCCCTGGTTCTGGCCGATCGGCCGGTCGAAGACGATCCGCTCCTTGGCGTAGCGGGTGGCCTTCTCCAGCGAGGCGCGCCCGATGCCCAGCGCCTCGTGGGCGAGCAGGATGCGCTCGGGGTTCAGGCCGTCGAGCAGGTACTTGAAGCCCTTGCCCTCCTCGCCGATGCGCGCGGACTCGGGCACGAAGTAGTTGTCGATGAAAACCTCGTAGGACGAGACCGCGTTGCGCCCCATCTTCGGGATGGCGCGCAGGTCGATGTGCTTCCGGTCGATGTCGATGAGGAACAGCGACATGCCGTCGGTGGGCCGGGCGCTCTCCTCGCGCTTCGTCGTCCGCGCGATGAGGATCATCTTCTGCGAGTCGCCGGCCTTGGTGATCCACACCTTCCGGCCGTTGATCCGGTAGCCGCCGTCCACCTTCTCTGCGAAGGTGGTGATCCGGGTGGTGTCCGTCCCCGCGTTCGGCTCGGTCACGCCGAAGCACACGTGCAGCGAGCCGTCCGCCGCGGACGGCAGGATCTCCTTCTGCAGGGCCGGGCTACCGTGCTTGACGATCGTGTTCAGGCCGAAAATGGTCAGGTGCATGATGCTGCACCCGTTCATGCCGGCACCCGAGGCGGCGATCTCCTCGAGCAGCAGCGACGCCTCGGCGATTCCCAGCCCGCCGCCGCCGAACTCCGTCGGGATGGCGATGCCGAGCCAGCCGCCCTCGGCGAACGCGTTGTAGAAGTCCCACGGGAACTCGCCCTTCTGGTCCTTCTCCGCCCAGTAGTCGTCCGCGAAGCTGCGGGCGAGCTCCCGCGCCCCGGCCCTGAGCTGCTCCTGATCCGGAGTGAGTTCGAAGTGCATCGGCTGACCTTCCACTGGACGAGGTGGGCGGGACGGCAGTCGCCTGCCGCGGGGACGTCGTGACGTGCACGGTTCCGTGCGGGACGGGACCGCGAGCGGGCTCCGACGACGCCGCGCGTCGCGAACGTGGTGACTACGTCGCGCTGCGTCAATGCGGACTGCTGTTAGGTGGCGCTAACACACTGGCACGCGGCCGTGCCTCTGGTCGCGGGCCTGTTCGAATTTTCACGAGCCCGGTGCCGGTGCCGGTGCCCGAGTACCTGACGCCGCCGCCTGCCACGTCTCCTGCCGCGTTCAGCGCAGGACCGTACCGCCGTCGACGTTCACGACCTGCCCGTTGATCCAGGATCCCTCGTCCGAGAGCAGGTAGGCGACCATGCTCGAGACGTCCCGCGCCTCGCCGTGCCGGGTGCTGCGGGTGCGGGCCAGCATCGCGGACAGCATGTCCGGCGGCGCGCCGTCCCGGATCTCGCGGGTGAGGATCAGGCCGGGCGTGATCGCGTTGGCACGGATCCCCTCGGTGCCCCACCGGGAGGCGACATGCCGGGCGAGCGCGTTGATGCCCGCCTTGGTCACCGCGTAGGCGGGCCGTTGCGGCTCGCCGGTGAACGACGCGATGGACGACGTGTAGACGATCGCGCCGCCGCCCCGCTCCAGCAGCCGCGGGATGGCGTGCCGGCTGACGAGCATGTGGCCGCGCAGGTTCACGGCGACCGTGCGGTCCCAGATCGCGAGGTCGATGTCGACGACGTTGCTGTCCTTCTGGACTGCGCCCATGTCACCGGCGTTGACGTGCACGGCGTCCAGGCCGCCGTGGGTGCGCACGGTGAGGGCGACCAGCTCCGCGACGGAGGCGTCGTCGGAGATGTCGAAGCCCGCCGCGACCGCGTCGCCGCCGGCTTCCCGGATGGCCGCCGCCGTCCGTTCCGCGCCGGCGAGGTCCAGGTCGCCGACGACGACCTTGGCGCCCTCCCGGGCCAGCCGCCCGGCCGAGTCGGCCCCGAGCCCGGTGGCCGCGCCCGCCACCAGAATGATCTTTCCTTGTAGTCCGTCCATAACCGCTTCTCCCACAGTTCCGCGGCGGGGCGCCACCGTCCGCCGGCCGGGCGCGGATCCTTACACGATTCGTACAGGACGCTCGCCGGCGGCTGACCTTTGCACGCCACCATGGTCGTCATGGCAGCCGCGGTCACCACCGACAGCCCCACCGGGGTGCGGGCCGAGCTCGCGCTCCTGTACCGGCGGGCCGGCTTCGGGGCCCGTCCCGACGAGCTCGACGCCGCCGAGCGGGCCGGCTACGAGGCGGCGGCCCGGGGCCTGCTCGACGCGCACGACCGCCCCGACCCCGGGGCGGTACCCCCGCCCGCCCTCGACGCCAAGGCCGACCGCCGGCCACCGGCCGCGTCCGACCGGGCCGCCCGCGCGGCGTACGCCCGCGGGCTGCGTGAGCGCACCGAGGCGCTGATCGGCTGGTGGCTCGGCCGGATGGTCTCGACCGCCGACCCGGTCACCGAGAAGCTGACGCTCTTCTGGCACGGCCACTTCGCGACGTCCATCCAGAAGGTGCGCTCGCCGGCGCTGATGCTCGCCCAGAACGAGATCTTCCGGCGGTCCGGCCGCGGGCCGTTCGACGCGCTCACCCTCGCCGTCGCGCGCGACCCGGCGATGCTGATCTGGCTGGACGCCGGCCGCAACGTCAGGGAGCACCCGAACGAGAACTTCGCCCGCGAGCTGATGGAGCTGTTCACCCTCGGCATCGGCAACTACGAGGAGCGCGACGTCCGGGAGGCGGCGCGGGCGTTCACCGGCTGGCGGGCCGGCCGCACCGGCCGCTTCACCGTCGCCGCGGCGCAGCACGACTCGGGCACCAAGACGATCCTCGGCCACACCGGTGATCTCGGCGGTGAGGACGTCGTCAGCCTGCTCGCCCACGACCCGGCCTCGCCGCGCTGGGTGTGCTCCCGGCTGTGGAGCCGGTACGCCGCGCCGGTGGCACCCGCCGACCAGGCGCTCACTCCGCTGCTCACCGCCTACGGGCCGGGGCTCGACACCGGCGCGGCGCTGCGGGCGATGCTCCTCGCGCCCGGCTTCCGGGCCACCGCCGGGCGTCTGGTGGCGCCGCCGATCGACTACGTGGTGGGCGTGCTCCGCGCGCTGCGGATCACCGTCCCGGCGCCCGGGGCGGGCGGTGCCGCCGCGCCGGCGCGCCTGGCCACAGTGCTGCGCGGGCTCGGCCAGGTCCCGTTCGCGCCGCCCAGCGTCGGCGGCTGGCCGGCGGGCGGCGCGTGGCTGACGACCGCGGCGAGCCTGGTCCGGACCCGCTTCGCGGCGGCGGTCGTGGACGCGGCCGACATCTCGGCCGTGGCGGACGTCCCGGCCGCGGAACGGGTGGACGCCGTCGCCCGGCTGCTGTCCGTGCCGGCATGGAGCGCGCGCACCCGCTCCGCGCTGTCCGCCGCGGCCGCCGACCCGCCCCGGCTCGTCACCCTCGCCCTGCTCGCCCCGGAGTACCTCGTCACCTGACGCGCCAGGCCCGTGCGCCCCGTCCGTTACCCGGAACGCCTCCGGGCCCAGGCCGATCCGAGGCCGATCCGAGGCCGATCCGAAGGAAGAGAACGCCATGCCGCTCAGCCGCCGCCGCTTCCTCATCGCCTCCGGCGTCACCGGAGCCGGGGCCCTCGCCGCGGGCGCGGGGGTGCTCAGCTGGGACGCCCTGCACGGCGCCGCCGCCGACCGCCCGCTGGCCGCGGGCACCGGCGTGCTGGTCGTCGTCACCCTCTACGGCGGCAACGACGGCCTGAACACCGTCATCCCCTTCCAGGACCCGGCCTACCGGCAGGCACGCGGCGACCTCGCGCCTGCCGAGCCGGACGTCCACCCGCTGGCCGACGGCCTCGCGCTCGCCCCGGCGCTCCCCGGGCTCGCCGGGCTGTGGAAGGAGGGCCGCCTCGCGGTCGTGCGGGGCGTCGGCTACCCGGAGCCGGATCACAGCCACTTCCGGTCGATGGCCATCTGGCAGACGGCGTCACCGCGGACGGCGTCGACGTCCGGCTGGATCGGGCGCTGGCTCGACGCGCTGGCCGCGAAGGACGGCGCGACGGGCGGCCCGGCAGGCGGTTCGACGGCCGGCCCGACGGGCGGTTCGGCCGGTGGCCAGGCGGGCGGCGCCGATCCGCTGCGGGCGCTGGCGATCGGCCCCACGCTGCCGCCGCTGCTGGTCGGCGACCACACGGTGGGCTCGGCGGTACCCACCGGCGGCTTCGCCGCGCCCAGCGGTCGGCTGGGAGCCGACCTGCACGCGCTCTACCGCCCCGACCCGGCCGACAGCCCGCTGGCCGCCCGGGCCGCCGCATCCGGCGCGGACCTGTTCACCGTCGCCGGTGCGCTCGCCCCGGTGCTCGCCGACGCCCCGGAACGCGACGCCGGCACCCAGGGCCAGCTCGACGGCGGGGACCCCGGGGCAGGCGGTGGCGATGGCGGCGAGCTCGGCGCCCAGCTCGACGTGGTCGCCCGTGCCATAACCGCCGGGGTGCCCACCCGGGTGTACTCGGTGAGCCTGGGCGGCTTCGACACCCATGCCGCCGAGGACGGCACCCACACCCGCCTGCTCGGCCAGCTGGATGCCGCGCTGACCCGCTTCCACCGGTCCATGGCCGCCACGCCCCGCGGGAGCGCGGTGACGACGATGGTCTACTCGGAGTTCGGCCGGCGGGTCGCCGCGAACGCCAGCGGCGGCACCGACCACGGCACCGCCGGTCCCGTCCTGCTCCTGGGCCGGCCGGTGCGCGGCGGCTTCTTCGGCGACCAGCCCCCCCTCACCGATCTCGACGACGGCGACCTGCGGGTCACCACGGACTTCCGCTCGGTGTACGCGACGCTGCTGGAGCGCGTCCTGGGAACGGAGGCGGGCACCGTGCTCGGGTCCGACGAGAGCTTCCCCCGCCTCGCGTTTCTCTGACCGTGTCCCAGGCGTGGCCTGGCCCGCGAGCGGCCCGGCTCCGCGATTCCGCCCCGGCCGGCCGGCCGGCTCCGGTTCCTGTGACCAGCACACTCACTGAGGTGGACACCCACACGCAGATGGACGCGGACGCCCACGCTCCCGAGCTTGTCCTAGTCGTCGAGGACGAGGCGCACATCGCCGAGTTGATCCGCATGTACCTCGTCCGGGAGGGGTTCGCCGTCGAGGTCCGCGCCGACGGTCCGGCCGGCCTGGCGGCAGCGCGTGCCCTCACCCCGGTCGCGGTCATCCTGGACGTCCGCCTGCCCGGCCTGGACGGCCGTGAGCTGCTGCGGGCCCTGCGCGCCGACGGTGACTGGGTGCCGGTGCTGCTGGTGACGGCCCGCGACGACGAGGTCGACCGCGTCGTCGGCCTGGAACTGGGCGCCGACGACTACGTCACGAAGCCGTTCTCGCCCCGCGAGCTGGTCGCGCGGCTGCGCGCCGTCCTGCGGCGCACCAGCGGGCCTGCCGCGCTCGCACGGTCGACCGACGCCGCCGGTGCGCCTGCCGGTCCTGGTGCCGGTGCCGGTCCTGACGCCGGTCCTGGCGGCCCGGTGCTGCGCGCCGGGGCCGTCGTGCTTGACGTCGGGCGGCGGCGGGTGCTCGCCGGCGACCGCGAGGTGACCCTCACGACCACCGAGTTCGACCTGCTCGCGGCCCTGCTGCGCCGTCCCGGCCTGGTCCACACCCGGGACCGCCTGCTCGCCGACGTGTGGGGCTACCAGGCGAGCGCCGGCACCCGGACCGTCGACGTGCACGTGGCCCAGGTCCGGGCGAAACTCGGCCCGGCCAGCCCGATCCGCACCGTCCGCGGCGTCGGGTACACCGCCGATGCCTGACCCCGGGAGCCGCCCGAACCCGCGGAATCGGCGGCCCGCCGGGCTGGCGGTGCGGATCGCCCTGGCGACGACCGCCGTCGCCGCGCTCGCGGTCCTGCTCACCGGCACGATCTTCGCCGGTCTCGTCGGCGGAGCCGCGGACGACGAGGCCCGCCGCGCGCTCGGCCGGCAGGCGGACGTCGTCGTCGCGCTCTACGACCGTCCCAACGCGACCGCCGACCTGCGCGCCGGGGTGACCAGGACGATCGCCGCCCAGCGGGTGACCTTCGTCCGGGTCGCCCCGGACGGCCGTCCGACCGCGCGCCAGGGGCCCGGTGGCGGCAGGGGCCTCGAGCTCCCGGCCGACGTCCTCGCCCGGGTCGCCGCCGGTGCGGAGGTCGGTACGGCCCACACCGTCGGCGGCCGGCGGGTGATCGTCGTCGGCCGGCCGCTCGCCCACGGCGGCGCGATCGCGCTCGTGCAACCGGCGTCCGAGAGTCGTGAGCTCGCCGGCGCCGTCCTGCGGCGGCTCGGGATCGCGCTGGTGTGCGGCCTGGCCGCCGCGACCGTTGCCGGCGCCGTCCTGGCGCGCCGGCTCGCCCGCCCGCTGCGGCGCCTCGCCGACGCCGCCCACCAGCTCGCCGCGGGCCGGCGCGACATCCGGGTCGGCACCGGCGGTCCGCGCGGCCCGGCCGAGGTGGCGGACGTCGGCGCCGCCCTCGACGGCCTCGCCGCGGCTCTCGCCGTCAGCGAGGACCGGCAGCGCAGGTTCCTGCTGTCCGTCTCGCACGAGCTGCGCACCCCGCTGACGGCCGTCCAGGGTTTCGCCGAGGCGCTCGCGGACGGCGTGACCGAGCCGGCCGACACCGCCGGCACCGGTCGGATCATCCTCGGGGAGGCCCGCCGTCTCGACCGGCTCGTCACCGACCTGCTCGACCTCGCCCGGCTCGGCGCGGACGACTTCCGGGTCGACCTCGCGCCCGTGGACCTGGGCGCTCTGGTGGCCGGGGCGGTGGAGGTCTGGCGGCCGCGGTGCACGGCGGCCGGCGTCGAGCTGCGGGTCGAGCTGCCGGACGGGCCGGTGCCGGTGGTCACCGACCCGGTCCGCTTCCGGCAGATCGTCGACGGACTGGCCGAGAACGCGCTGCGGGTGGTCCCGGCCGGCGCGCCGATCGTGATGGCGCTGGGCGGCGGTCCCCAGGGGGCAGTGGTCCCTCAGGGGGTGATGGTCCCCCCGGAGGCGGTGTTCGAGGTGCGGGACGGCGGTCCCGGCCTCACCGCCGACGACCTCGCCGTGGCCTTCGACCGCTCGGCGCTGTTCGAGCGCTACCGGGGCCGCCGGCCCGTCTCGACCGGCGTCGGGCTGGCGCTCGTCGCCGGGCTGGCCCGCCGCCTCGGCGGTGAGCCGTTCGCCGGGCACGCCCCCGAAGGCGGCGCCGTCTTCGGTATCCGGCTGCCGCCCGGCTGACCCTGCGCGGGGAGCTGACCTCGCGCGGGGGAATGGTGGCCCTCTGACCTGGGCGGCTGGTGCTTGATGCACGCAGAATGTCGCCAGGCGCGCGGCGGCGATCCGGGTGATCTCCGGCGCTCCCACCTGAACGGTCATGCTCGCCGATGGCCATCCGCGAACGATCACGAAGGGGCCGACCGTGCCGGAGACGTCCGAGCTGACCGCCCCCGTCGGGCGCCGATGGCGGGTGCCGATGGGGGCCCGCTCCGCCGACGAGAGCCACCGGGCGTCGACCCCGCTGGAGCTGCTGTTCGACCTGACCTTCGTGGTCGCCGTCGCGGCCGCCGCGGTCGAGCTGGCGCACGCCGTCGCCGACGACCACGTCGGGGACGGCCTCGTCAGCTTCCTGATGGTCTTCTTCGCCATCTGGTGGGCGTGGATGAACTTCACCTGGTTCGCCTCCGCCTACGACTGCGACGACGTCCCGTACCGGCTGCTGACGTTGCTGCAGATGGGCGGCGTGCTCGTGCTCGCCGCGGGCGTGCCCGCCGCGTTCGAGGACTCCGACTTCACCGCGGTGACGGCCGGCTACGTCATCATGCGGGCGGCGATGGTGACGCAGTGGCTGCGCGCCGGGCACAGCGACCCGGCGAGTCGGGCGACCGCCTACCGCTACGCCGCCGGCACCGTCGTGATCCAGGCCGGCTGGCTGGCCCGGCTGGCGCTGCCCGAGACCGCGGGGTTCGTCGGCTTCTTCGTGCTCGTCGTGCTGGAGCTGGCCGTCCCGCTGTGGGCCGAGCGGCACACGGGGACCACCTGGCACCCGCATCACATCGCCGAGCGGTACGGCCTGTTCACCATCATCGTGCTCGGTGAGAGCGTGCTCGCGGCGTCCCGCGCGCTCACCCCGGCGGTCGAGGCCGGCGTCACCACCGACGCCGTCCTGCTCGGCGGCGGCGGGCTCGCCGCCCTGTTCGGCTGCTGGTGGCTGTACTTCGCCGCGCCCGCCGGCCGGGGCCTGGCCACCCACCGCGGGATGTCGTTCTACTGGGGCTACGGGCACTACGGGATCTTCGCCGCGCTCGCCGCGCTCGGCGCGGGCCTCGAGGTCACGGCGGAGACACTCGTCCACGACATCCACGCCTCGGACGGCGTCGCCGGTTTCGCCGTCGCGCTGCCCCTGATCGCGTTCCTGTTGCTGCTCTGGGCCCTGCACGCGCCGCTGGAGGCCGCGCCGGTCACCTACCTCGGCGTCGTCGTGGCCGCCTGCGGCGCGCTGGCCGTGATCGCCTGGACGGCCGCCGCCGGCCTCGCCCTGCCCTGGGCCGTCGTCCTCCTGAACCTGCCGATCTGGGCCGCCATCGCCCTCCAGGTCATCGTGGACGACCGCCGCGCCCGGACGTCCACCGTGTCCGGATGACCACCGTGTCCGGATGACCACCGTGTCCGGATGACCACCGTGGACGCCTGACCGCCCGTGGGCGTGGGCCCACGCGCTCAGCGTGCCGGCGGGGCGAACTCGGGCTGGTCGATCAGCCGCAGCCAGCTGCCGTCCGGCTGGCGGCGGACGACCTGTGCCCTGGCGCCGGCCCCGTCCTTCGGGGGCGTCGACGTCAGCGCGATGTCGCCGCTGACCAGGGTCGGCAACGGCTGCTCCGGCTCGAAGCGGGGGCCGCCGGCCAGCACTGTCGCCCACAGCTCCCGGATGGCCTCCCGGCCCACCGTCCGTCCGCCGGGCGGGTAGGCCAGCACCGCGTTCTCCTCGTAGAGCGCGGCGACGCCGGTGGCGTCACCAGAGCTCCCGGAGGATGCCCCGGCCTTCAGGCCGGGAGGAATCCGGTCTCCCGCGGAGCGGGGCAGGGGCAGGCGATCCGCCGCGAGGCGAACCGCCGTCGAAAAGTGCAATGCAACAGATGAATGATCTCGCTGTTGAGAAAGTAGATGTCTTCTTTCGTGATTTCGGCGAGGTGGGTGAGCGGGTCCCCCGAGATAGTGCTGTTCGGATTCTTCGTCGTTGTGCGGTGATGTTAGGGTGTGGCCGTGTCCAGGTTCCGGTTGTATCCCGACGCGGCGCAGGAACAGGCGCTGCTGGTGCACTGTGGGCATGCCCGGTTCGTGTGGAACCTCGCGTGTGAACAGCAGTCGTGGTACCGGCCGTGGCGCGGCCCGGCACCCGGCTATGCGGAGCAGAACCGGCAGTTGACCGAAGCTAGACGCGAGTTCGACTGGCTTGCGGCGGGCAGTGTCATCGTGCAGCAGCAGGCTTTGCGTGACTTCGCGACGGCGATGGCGAACTTCTTCCGTGGTTCGCATCGCAGGCCCACTTTCCGTAGGCGTGGCCATAACGAGGGGTTCCGGATTGTGGCGGTGAGACCAGAAGACGTCCGGCGGGTGAACCGCCGTTGGGCGCGGGTGCGTGTCCCGAAGGCGGGCTGGGTGAGGTTCCGCTGGTCCCGTGCTGCGCCGGGCGCGAAGTCGTATCGGGTGACGCGGGATCGTGCGGGTCGTTGGCATGTGGCGTTCGCCGTGGCCCCGGACCCGATTCCCGCTCCGGGTACGGGCGGGGTTGTCGGGGTGGACCGTGGGGTGGTCGTGTCGGCGGCGCTGTCGACCGGGGAGCTCCTGTCCTGTCCCGGTCTGCGAGCCGGGGAGCAGGCGCGGCTGGTCCGGCTGCAACGCCGATTGTCGAGGGCCAGGCGTGGGTCGCACCGGCGCGGGCGTCTCAAGGTGCAGATCGCACGGCTGCGTGCCCGGGAGGTTGACCGGCGCAAGGACTGGGTCGAGAAGACCAGCACCGACCTCGCCCGCCGGTTCGACGTGATCCGCGTCGAGGACCTGAGGATCGGGCAGATGACCCGCTCGGCCCGGGGCACCGTCGAGGCCCCGGGGAGGAACGTGCGGCAGAAAGCCGGGTTGAACCGGGGCATTCTGGCCAACGGTTGGGGTCTGCTCGTCCGCCGGTTGGAGGAGAAGGCCCTTGGCCGGGTCGAGAAGGTCCCTGCCGCGTACACGAGTCAGCGTTGTTCTGCCTGCGGGCAGGTGGCGCCCGGGAACCGCGAGAGCCAAGCGGTGTTCTGGTGCGTCGTCTGCGGGCACACGGCCAACGCCGACGTGAACGCGGCGATGAATATCGCGGTTGGGAACATCGCGGCCGGACGGGCCGTGACTGCGCGGGGAGGCGCGGCGTTGGCCGTGCCCGCGAACCGCGAACCTCAACACTGCGCACCCCTTCCAGTGGGTGTGTAGGAGTTGGAATCCCCCGCGCTCACGCGGGGGAGGACGTCAACCTGCGTGACCTGTGCCTGCACCCGGTCGTGTGCATGCCGCCCGGCACCGGCCTGCGCACCGTGCTCGACCGGGCCTGCCAGGCCCGCGACCTTCATCCCAGGATCGCGTTGCAGGCCAGCGCGCCGGACGCCATCGCCGACCTCGCCAGCCGCGGCCTGGGCGTGGCCGTCCTCAGCATGTCGATGGCGGCGGCGTACGGTGACCGGCTTATCGCGCTGCCCGTGAACGGCCTGAGTCGCCAGCGCTGCTCACCTTTGTCTGGCGTCCCGGCCAGCCCCGCCGTCCGCGAACTGCTCGCCCACGCCCGCCGGGCCTTCGCCGTCCCCGATCCGGACGGTTCCCCGAACGGCGGTCCAGCCCCGGCACGACGGAACAAGGTCACCCGGCCCGGCGGGCGGTGACGATGTACGCGGTCTCGCTGAACAGGAAGTCGCCGTCGTCCTGGGCCGCCCGGAGCTGGCGGCTCCACTCCGCGAGCTCGTCCAGGCTCACGTGGCCCAAACCGCGGTCCGCGCAGCGGTGGACGGCGTCGTGGATCTCGCCCAGCCGGAGCGGCATGGCCTCCGCGAGCGTCGGCGAGACGGTCGTGTGCGCCTCGACGGACTCGAGCGCCAGCGGGCTGCGCCGCACCAGGCCCGCGAGGCGACGTCCCAGCTGCGGGTCGGTGGCCGCCATGTACTCGTAGGGGACCGGCAGCTCCGCGTAGGTGAGCAGCACCCGGCGGGCCAGGCCGCGGTCCGCGATCGCGACGGCGATCGTCTCGAAGTCGGTGTGGCCGAGTACCGCCCGCCCACCCGGCCGCAGGACGCGGGCGATCTCCTCCAGCAGCGCCGCCGGATCGGTGAGGCACTCGAGCGTGTTGTTGGAGATCACGACGTCGACGCGGGCGTTGGCGAACGGCAGGGCCCCACTCAGATCATGCTGGACGGCGCCTGCCCCGGGCAGCGCGGCGGTGAGGCGGCGCAGCGGCTCGGGGTTCAGGTCGAGCCCGATCAGCCGCGCCGAGGGGGACCGGCGGGTGATCGCGGCGAGGGTGTCGCCGTGGCCGGCGCCCAGGTCGACCAGCGTGTCCGCCGGCCCGGGGTCGGCGAGGTCCGCTATGCGCTCATGCACCGTCCCGGCCGACGTCGGTGAGCCGGTTCAGGAAGGGGAGGAGGGCTGCGAGGTACACGTCCGGATCACCGCTCCACAGGTCGTGGCCGGCGCCGGGGATGGTCGCGATCTCGACCGTGGGCAGCGCCTGGCGCCACTGGTCGGCGACCTGGTCGGTGACCACCGTGCTGCGGCGCCCGCCCCTGATCACCAGGACGGGAAAGCTCAGCCCGGAAAGCCGGTCCCACAGCGGTACGTCCCGGCTCTCGGTGAAGACCGCCCGTGCCGCGTGTTCCGCCATCCGGTCGATCATCGGCACGCCGCGGATCTCCGCCCGCAGCTGCCGCTCGACGACGGCGTCGGGCGGGCGCACGTGCCGTGCCCCGTAGTCGCCGACCACCAGCCCACGCACCTGCTCCGGATGCTCGAGCGCATACCCGAGCGCGTAGGACGACCCGCGGGAGAACGCGACGAGAACCGGCCGTTCCACCTCGAGCGCGCTGATGACCGCGCCCAGGTCGCTGATGTGGTCCTCCCACGCGTACCCGCTGGCCGGCGCGTCGCTGCCACCCCGCCCGCGCAGGTCGACGACGACAGCCCGCCGCTCACCGAGCTGGTCGAGCAGCCAGCCGTACTCGGCCGCGGACTCGCCCATGCCCGGCACCACCACGACCGGCGGCGCGGCGGCGCCGGGCAGCCCGTTGTCGAGCGCGTGTAACCGGACCCCGCCGTTGCTGACGAAGACGGACGCCCCGGCGCCACGAGGCTCGGTCACGGCCGCCGTCACGAGGACCTGCCGCGGTTCTTCATGGACGTCAGCCCGGCGAGGGAGGGAGTCCCGTTGTTCCGCAGCGCGGCGCGGGCGTGGGCGAGGTGGTGCATGTCGAACACCGAGTCGACGGCGGTGCTGAAACCCTGGACGTCCAGGGTGTGGTTGACGGCGCGCTTGGCCATGCGCAGCGCGAACGGGTCCTGGCGGGCGATGCGGCGGGCAAGCTCCAGGGTGGCCGGGTACAGGTCGTCGAGCGGGACGACCCTGTTGACCATGCCGAGCCCGAGCGCCTCGGCGGCCGTGACGGGACCGCCGGTGAACAGCAGTTCCTTGGCCTTGCGAGCCCCGAGCTCCCAGGTGTGACCGTGGTACTCCACGCCGCCGATGCCCATGTGCAGGACGGGGTCGGAGAACTCGGCGTTGTCGGCGGCGACGATGAGATCGCAGGGCCAGCAGAGCATGAGCCCACCGGCGATGCACTTGCCCTGGACGGCGGCGATCGACGGCTTCGGAATGTCGCGCCAGGTCTTCGCATAGTGCAGGTAGTGCCGGGTCTCCCAGTCGTAGCCGCTGTCGGGCGTCCAGGCCGGACGCGGGACGTCGCTCTCGGTGCCGGACATGTCGTGGCCGGCCGAGAAGTGCTTCCCGGTCGATCTCAGGATGATGACCCGGACCTCGGCATCGGCGTCGGCGGCCTGCCAGGCTTCGTCGAGCTCGCGCAGGACCTTGGGGTTCTGCGCGTTGGCGGCCTGCGGCCGGTTAAGGGTGATGACGGCGATGTGCTCGTCAACAACCTCGTAGTCGACGTGCTCGGCCTCGTAGCCGACCTGCTCTGGCCGCGTCGCGCTGCCGGTCGGGTTTGTGGTCGGGCTGTCGCTCGCGTTGCTGGTCGGGCTCAGGGTCGGGCTGTCGGTCGCGTTGTCGGGATGCATCGGGTCTCCTTCGCCGGTGCTGGGCGGACGGGAGCGGGACCGCGGTCGACGGGAGCCCGGGGGAAGCTGTCCGACATCGACGTCGACATCAATATTCATCCACGGGAGTCGGAAAAGGTCAACGCTCACCCTTAGCCTCGCCCCCACCCCATGCTTCCCGCCACCCCTGCGCC
>NZ_UBIZ01000119.1:0-12835 GCF_900465275.1 Parafrankia sp. Ea1.12
CGTCAAGAAACCCGGCGAACCCGCCTCGACCCGCCACCCAGGCCCGCCAACGATCCGGCTCCACCCCCTCGCCCCACGCGCAGCATGACCAGATCCCAGCAAGATCAAACTACGCTTCACGGCATTGCATCCTGGCCGGCGCGGATTCGAGAAAGACGAACGGAACATGTGCCCGGGATGTGAGCGCGCACGGCGTGCCCGCAACAGTTCCACGAACGGTGAACCCGTGGACCCGTTTGGCCCGCGAATCCGCCAACTAGTTCTGTCGAGGAATTCGTGAGTCGATGCGCTCAACCCGGTACACGGCGTTCAGGCGTGTGGGTCCGGCCCGCGGTGGTCCGTGGCGTACGCGTCGACGTAACTCCTGGCCCGAGTGGTCGGCCAGCACCCGCATGAGCTCGTCCGTCGCGGATCTGATCACCATCCGCTCGGTCGGCGCCGGGCCGTCGGCGAGCACGCGGCGGTACCGGGAGAAGTCCAGGGGACGGCCGACGATGATCTGGACCCGCCCGCGCCGCCACCGGCGCCGGCCACGCGGGCTCACGGTCTCGGTGCCCTTCACCGCCACCGGGACGACCGGTGCCCCGGTGGCGAGCGCGACCCTGGCCACCCCCGTCCGGCCCCGGTAGAGCCGGCCGTCCGGCGATCTCGTGCCCTCGGGGTAGATCCCCCACGCGCCGCCGGCCTCGAGGAGCCGGACCGCCGCGGCGAGTGCCCCCGCCGCCGCGACGCCACCGCGCCGGTCGACCGGCACCTGCCCGGCGGCCGCGAAGAACCAGCGGACCAGCCGCCCCCGCATCCCCCGCCTGGTGAAGTACTCCTGCTTCGCCAGGAACGTGATCCGCCGGGGGACGAGGCGGACGAGGAAGAACGAGTCGGCCACGGCCAGGTGGTTGCCGGCCAGGATGACCGGCCCATGCCGCGGGATGTGCTCCGCGCCGGTGACGGCCGGACGTCCCAGCAGGCCGAGCAGCGGCCCCACCACCAGCACCTTGATCAGCCAGTACGCCATGCGCCCGCGCCCTCCTGGTCCATCCGGCCGGCGGGCGGCGTCCCGCCGAGTAGACACTGTCTACTTCGGGGATGGTAGACACTGCCTACGTGGCGGGTGAAGGGGCGCTGCGGCGCCGGCTGGTCGAGGTGGGCACGGCGATGCTCGACGAGGGTGGGCTGGCCGCCGTCAGCCTGCGGGCGATCGCGCGGCAGGCGGGTGTCTCACACGGCGCGCCCCGGCGGCACTTCCCCACCCACGCGGCGCTGCTCGCGGCGATCGCGGCCGAGGGTCTGGCCGATCTCGCCTCCCGTCTGGCCGGGGTCCGGGCGGCCGGCGAGGCGGCCGGAGCCTCCCCGCACGAGTGCGTCGTCGACGCCGGGTCCGCGTACGTCCGCTTTGCTCGCGAGCGGCCCGCCATGTTCGAGCTGATGTTCCGGCACGACATCCTGGTCGGGTCGGGGGAGAACCTCCGTGAGCGGAGCCTGCCGCTGTTCGACGCCTGGACCGATCTCGTCCGGGCCGCGCTGCCCGCGCTGCCCGCCGGAGCGGGCGCGGGCGCGCCGGAGCAGGTGCGCAGGCGGGCACTGCTGGCGTGGACGCACCTGCACGGCATCGCCGTGCTCGCGGCCAACGAGAGCCTGGGGCTGGTCACCGCATCACCCGATCCCACCGAGCTGGTCGTCGAGGCGATCGGTGTCCACCTGTGCCCGGACGCGGGGCCGCACTGATCCGCCTGCTGCCGGCGTCGACACTGTGAGCGAGGATGGCCGGATTCCCGACATGCCACGGGCGATCGCCGAAGCCCGGATTGCCGAAGCCCCGGAGTGACCAGCCGTGTCCCGACCCGCCGCCGCGCCGTTCCAGCTCGCCGTGCTCGAGGCCGTCCTCGAACGGATCACGTACGCCAACGAGGAGACCGGCTACACGGTCGCCCGGGTCGACACGGGCCGCGGCGCGGACCTGCTGACGGTCGTCGGCGCGCTGCTCGGCGCCCAGCCCGGCGAGTCGCTGCGGATGCGCGGGCGGTGGGGCTCGCATCCTCAGTACGGCCGCCAGTTCCAGGTCGAGGACTACACCACCGTCCTGCCGGCCACCGTCCAGGGCATCCAGCGGTACCTCGGATCAGGCCTGGTCAAGGGGATCGGGCCCCGGTTCGCCGAGCGCATCGTCGAGCACTTCGGCGTCGACGCGCTGGACGTCATCGAGACCGAGCCGGCGCGGCTCATCGAGGTACCGGGTCTCGGCCCCAAGCGGACGAAGGCGATCGCCGCGGCCTGGGAGGAACAGAAGGCCATCAAGGAGGTCATGGTCTTCCTGCAGGGCGTGGGCGTCTCCACCTCGCTGGCGATCAAGATCTACAAGCAGTACGGGGACGCCTCGATCGGGGTGGTGCGCACCGAGCCCTACCGGCTGGCCGCCGACGTGTGGGGCATCGGGTTCCGCACCGCGGACACCATCGCGCAGGCGGTCGGCATCCCACACGACAGCCCGCAGCGCATCAAGGCCGGCCTCGCGTTCACCCTTTCCGAGGCCACCGACAGCGGCCACTGCTTCCTGCCCGAGACCCGGCTGATCGCCGACGCCGTGCGCATCCTCGGCGTCGACACCGGCGCGGTGATCGAGGGGCTCGGCGAGCTGATCACCGAGGAGGGGGTGGTGCGCGAGGAGGTCCCCGGCGAGGACCCGGAGCAGCCGGTCGCCGCGGTGTACCTCGTCCCGTTCCACCGCGCCGAGATCTCCGTCGCGGGGCAGCTGCTGCGCCTGCTGCGGGCCGACGAGGACCGCCTCGCCGCGTTCGCCGCCGTTGACTGGGAGAAGGCGCTCGGCTGGCTGCACACCCGTACCGGGACCGAGCTGGCGGCGGCGCAGCGCGAGGCGGTCACCCTCGCTCTCACCTCCCGGGTGGCGGTGCTGACCGGCGGGCCCGGCTGCGGGAAGAGCTTCACGGTGCGCTCGGTCGTCGAGCTGGCCCGCGCCCGGCGGGCGAAGGTCGTCCTCACCGCCCCGACCGGACGGGCCGCCAAGCGGCTCGCCGAGCTGACCGGCCACGAGGCGTCGACGGTGCACCGGCTGCTCGAGCTGCGTCCCGGCGGCGACGCCGCCTACGACCGGGACCGCCCGCTCGACGCCGACCTCGTCGTGGTGGACGAGGCGTCCATGGTCGACCTGCTGCTGATGAACAAGCTGGTCAAGGCCGTCCCGCCGGGCGGGCACCTGCTGCTGGTCGGCGACGTCGACCAGCTTCCCTCCGTCGGCGCCGGGCAGGTGCTGCGTGATCTGCTCACCACCGGCACGCCGATCCCGCACGTGCGGCTGACCCAGGTGTTCCGCCAGGCCAGCGAGTCGGGCGTGGTGACCAACGCGCACCGCATCAACCGCGGGGACCATCCGCTGGTGCGCGGCCTGGACGACTTCTTCCTCTTCGTCGCAGAGGAGGCCGAGGATGCCGCCCGGATCACCGCGGAGGTGGTGGCGCGGCGGATCCCGGCCAAGTTCGGCCTCGACCCGCGGCGCGACATCCAGGTGCTCGCGCCGATGCACCGCGGCCCGGCCGGCGCCGGGGCGCTCAACATCGCGCTGCAGGAGGCACTCACGCCGAGCCTGCCGGACCGCCCCGAGCGCCGCTTCGGCGGCCGGGTGTTCCGGGTCGGCGACAAGGTCACCCAGGTGCGCAACAACTACGACAAGGGCGCGAACGGGGTGTTCAACGGGACGCTCGGGGTGGTCACCGCGCTCGACAACGACAGCCAGACCCTGACCGTCCGCACCGACGAGGACGAGGACGTCGACTACGAGTTCACCGAGCTCGACGAGCTGACCCACGCCTACGCGGTGACGATCCACCGTTCGCAGGGCAGCGAGTACCCGGCCGTGGTCATCCCGCTGACGACCAGCGCATGGATGATGCTGCAGCGCAACCTGCTGTACACCGCGGTGACGCGGGCGAAGAAGCTGGTGGTCCTGGTCGGCTCGCGCCGGGCCATCGGGCAGGCGGTCCGCTCGGCCGGCCACGGGCAGCGCCACACCGCGCTCGCGCACCGCCTGCAGTCCGCCGGGCGCTCCGGATAATTTTCCGCGGCTCGCGGCTCGCGGCTCGCGGCTCGCGGCTCGCGGCTCGCGGCTCGCGGTCGAAGCGCGCGATTCGCCGTCTGCTGGATGTTCCGGGTATTTCGGCCCGGTCTCGGTGTCTCTGCGGTGTCCGTCCGGCACGGGCTGCTACAGTTTTCGCCAGGTCCTGAGCGCCAGCGTCAAGCCCCGGCTTGCTGGCCGGCAACCCTCCTCCGCGGTGGGGTGCCCCGGGTGTGACCAGGCCCGCGGCGAACCCGCCGTCGGCAAGTGCGGACCCCCTCTGGGTCCACCGGGGCCCAAGGAGGCTTCGTCGTGTCCTTTTCGTATGCCACCACGTCTCCCGACGTTGATCGGGAAGGGCCCGCCGTCGGCGCGCTGCTCGACGTGGTGGGGGCCAGCCTCCCCGTTCCGCTCGCCGACGGACGCGAGGTCCCGTACGCCAATCTCGACCAGGCCGCCAGCGCCCCCTGCCTGCGCGGGGTCGCCGAGCACGTCGAGCGCGTCCTGCCGTACTCGGCGAGCGTGCACCGCGGAACCGGCTACTCCTCCGCGGTCTGCACCGCGCTCTACGAGGGGGCCCGCGACGCCGTGCGCACGTTCGTCGGCGGCCGCCCGGACGACGTCGTGATCTTCACCCGGAACACCACCGACTCGGTGAACCTGCTCGCCCGCTGCCTCCCGCCGCAGCCGCCCGACCCGGCGCGGACGTCCGACCCAAGCCACGCCGTGCCCGGCGGGGTCGTCGTGTTCGACCTGGAGCATCACGCGAACCTTCTCCCGTGGCGGTCCCGGCCGGGCTGCCGGTGGGTGCCCGCCGCGCCCACCCGCGCCGACACGCTGCGCGCGCTCGCCACCGCCCTGGACACGGCACCGACCTCGCTCGTCGCGGTGACCGGCGCGTCCAACGTCACCGGCGAGGTGCCGCCGCTCGCCGAGATCGTCCGGCTGGCGCGCGCGGCCGGCGCGCGGGTCTTCGTGGACGGCGCCCAGCTCGTCCCGCACCGTCGGGTCGACATGGCCGCGCTCGGCATCGACTACCTCGCGTTCTCCGGGCACAAGCTGTACGCGCCGTTCGGCGCCGGCGTGCTCGTCGGACGTCCGGACTGGCTGGCGGCGGCCCCGCCCTATCTCGCCGGCGGGGGCGCCGTGCGTGAGGTGACCAGCTCCGCCGTGGCCTGGGCGGACGGCCCGGCCCGGCACGAGGCCGGCAGCCCCAACCTCCTCGGCGCGACGGCGATCGCGGCCGCCTGCCGGCTGCTGGGTGCGCTCGACGCCCGCGACCTGCACCAGCACGAGGACCTGCTGCGCCGCCGCCTGGTGGACGGGCTGCGCGGGATCGAGGGGGTCACCATCCACTCCCTGTGGGCCGACGGAGACGATCCCGCCGCTGGCGAGGCCGCCGGAGACGGGGCTGCCGGTGGCGCTGCCGCCGGAGGCGAGGCTGTCGATGCCGGGGCTGCCGGAGGCGAGGGCCCGGACGGGACCCTGGCCACGGGGCCCGTCGGGGTCGTCACCTTCTCGGTCGCCGGGCGCGATCCCGGGTACGTCGCCGCCGTCCTCTCCGCCGAGCACGGCGTCGGGGTACGCGCCGGACGCTTCTGCGCGCATCCGCTGCTGGGGCGGCTCGGAGCCGAGGGCGGCGCGATCCGCGCGAGTGTCGGCATCAGCTCGACGAGTGCCGACGTCGACAGGCTGCTGGCCGGGCTGGCGGAGCTCGTCGGCCGCGGGCCGCGCCAGCAGTACCGCGACCTGGGTGACGGAGGCTGGGCTCCGGCAGCGGACGGTCGCGCGCTGCCGCCCTGGGTCGCCGAGCACATGGCGGCCGGTCACGTCCGCGGTCGTGTGCCCGCGCCGGGCCACGCGTACGACAGCGTCGGCCTGCCCGCGTACTCCAGCCCCTGCGGGACCTGAGCCGACACGGGCGCGGATGTTCTCGTCATGGTGCGGACTCGCGGATGTCCGTCGTCCGGGCCCGGCTGCCCGCGTACGCTTCGCACGGGGCACTGTCGCGCTAGGAGGTGGCGGGCTTGACGATGATCGCCGGAACGGCGGCCGCGGGTGGCGGTGTCGCTCCGACACGGGCTGCCGGCTACCGGCCCGAGAGCGCCGGCCCGCCTGTGGAGCCGGTCGCGCCGCCGCTGCGCAGGCTGATCGGTGGGGTGCTGCGTCGGCTCCGCCAGGCGCAGGGCCGCACGTTGCGGGACGTCGCCGAGGCCGCGCAGGTCTCCATGCCCTACCTCTCGGAGGTGGAACGCGGTCGCAAGGAGGCCTCCTCGGAGGTACTGGCCGCGATCTGCCGGGCGCTCAACATCAGACTGGTCGACCTCCTCGCCGAGGTGATGGCCGAGCTGGTCCGCTACGAGCCGCTGCCGCTGACGACCGCCACCCCCACCGCCTCTCCCGGGGCCCGGGGAGCGACGGCCGCGGCCGACCTGGATGTCGTCGCGGGAACGCCGGCCACGGCGCACGTGATGACGGTCCATCCGTCCGCGACGCTCGGTTCCGTGGCGCTCGGCGGGCCGGATGCCGGAGTCGGTGCGGTGCGCGCCTCGGTGAGCGTCCATCTCGTTGTCGCCCGGCGTGGCCGGGCGGTCCGCCGGGTTCCGGGCCACCGCCGTCGAGGGGCCACGATCCGGCTCGCCGCCCGGCCGGGTCCGGGGCGTCCGCCGGCCCACCCGGGTGCTCTCGTGCGCCGCCGTTCGTGCTGGGCCGTCCAGTCGGTCGGTGCGCTCCCCACGACGCACGGGGCGGTGGGGACGACGGCGCACGCTCAGCGCGTCCGCTGACCTGAGCCCGCCGCGGCTCTCCGCGCCGACGATCGCCCCGCCGCGTGGCTCCGCCCCGGCGTCCACCCGACCGCCCCGCGGTGCCGGGCTGGCTCAGGCCGGCACGCGGCGGACCTTTCGGCTGGCGACGACCTCGTCCACGATCCCGTACTGCCGCGCCTGCTCGGCGGTGAGGATCGTGTCGCGTTCGACGTCCCGTCGGATCTCGTGTTCGGCCCGCCCGGTGTGCTCGGCGAGTATCCGCTCCATCAACGCGCGCAGCCGCAGCACCTCCCGGGCCTGGATCTCCAGGTCGCTCGACTGGCCCTCGCCCTGCGCCGAGGGCTGGTGGATCAGGATCCGGCTGTTCGGCAGCGCGACGCGCTTCCCCGGAGCGCCCGCGGCGAGCAGGATCGCCGCCGCGGACGCGGCCTGGCCCATGCACACCGTGGCCACCTCGGGCCGCACGAAGCAGATCGTGTCGTAGATCGCGGTGAGCGCGGTGAGCGATCCGCCGGGCGAGTTGATGTAGATCGAGATGTCCCGGTCGGGATCCTCACCCTCCAGGAAGAGGAGCTGCGCCATCACGTCGTTGGCGGAGGTGTCGTCGATCTGCGTGCCGAGGAAGATGATCCGTTCACGGAGCAGCTTCGAGTACGGGTCCATCGAGTATTCGCCGCGGGGGGTGCGCTCGACGACGTTCGGCAGCACGTACCGCGCGGACGCGGCCATCGGGGCCGGGGTCATCGGAGGGCCACCCGGCTGTCACCGCCGCCGGCTGCCCGGCTGTTCGCGTCCGGGGCGACCTGGTCGACCCGAGCGATCACCCGGTCGACCAGGCCGTAGTCCCGGGCCTCCTCGGCGGTGAACCAGCGGTCACGGTCGGAATCCGCCTCGATCCGCTCGACGGGCTGTCCGGTGTGCTCGGCGATGCGTTCCTGGATCAGCCGCTTGGTGAACAGGAGCTGCTCCGCCTGGATCGCGATGTCGGTCGCGGTCCCGCCGATCCCACCGGACGGCTGGTGCATCATCACCCGGGAATGGGGCAGTGCGAACCGCTTTCCGGGCGCCCCGGAGGAGAGCAGGAACTGACCCATCGACCCGGCGAATCCCAGCGCGACGGTCGCCACGTCGTTCGCGATGTACTGCATCGTGTCGTAGATGGCCATTCCCGCGCTGACCGACCCACCCGGCGAATTGATGTACAGGTGAATGTCCGCGGACGGATCGTCACTGGCGAGAAGGAGCAGCTTCGCGCAGATCGCGTTGGCGACGGTGTCCTCGACCACCGAGCCGAGGAAGACGATCCGGTTCTGGAGGAGCCGGTGGAACACCTGGTCCTCGAACGGGCCGGCCGCCGTCCCCGGGGCCTCGCCGTACTGGCCGGTGCCGATGCCGGTGCCGATGTCGGTACCGGCGCGTGGGCGGTGTGGCCGGCTGTGCCGCGGCTGATACAGGGCATTCATGGTGCGCGTGACCTCCCGCCGGCCCGACGGGGTGTGGGGATCGAACGAAGTGGCCGGCCAGGCCAGCGTCGCCGAGAAACGGGCCGTCGGACGGCCGGTCTGCCCGTGGCAGATCTGCCCACGGCAGAGCGCCGGAGCGGGCGCCGGGGATCCGACGCGCCCGTCCCCGGCGGCCGCCCGCTACCGGGCAAAGGTGCTCCGGGAGCACTCGATCGCAGGACGCCCGATCGCCGGGACGGCCCTGCCTAGAAGGCGTCCGGATCGATGTCGAAGCGCAGCCGGGCCCGGGCGGTGTCGTCGTGCAGCGTGACCATGAAGTCCTCGGCGACACGGACCTGCTCCTGCAGCGAGGCCAGCTTCTCCTCGGCGAGGCTGACCCAGGTCGCCAGCCGCTCCTGGAGCTCCTCGCGCCGCTCGCGGGCGAGGCCCTCCCGGTCGATCTCCTCGCGCAGGCCGAGCAGCGCCCGCATCTCCTCGAGGGTGAAACCCAGCGGCTTCATCTTCTTGATGAGAAGGAAACGATCCAGAGCGTCGTCGTCGTAGAGCGGATAGCCACCGGGGCTCTCCCCGACGGCCACGAGCAGGCCAGCTTCCTCGTAGAAGCGGACCGTCCGCAGGGAGAGCGCGACCAGGGTGGCGACCTCTCCGATCTCGTAGACGCCGCGGCGGGCTGAGGAAGAGGTGATGTTGCCTGTCGTGGACAATTCGACCCTTACGTCGGTATCACGGGCGAGGTGACGGTGGCGCGAGCGGAACCGTGTCGGCTGGGCGGATCTCGGCGCGACACTCCCGTAGGCGGGTTCGTGACCAGCATATTGCGGACGGGCGGCGGCCCGCGTACGCGGCGGCGTTCGCGGTGGTCCGCGTACGGCGTGGCTCAGCGCCGGGGCGGTTCACCGCTCCGGGTGATCGGTCCGCTCCTCCGAGCGTGACCGTTCGACGTCGCCGTGCAGGCCGACGACGAAGTCCTCGGCGACGCCGGCCTGCTCACGCAGCGTCGCCAGTTTCTCTTCGGCCAGGGCGACCCAGGTCCGCAGCCGCTCGCGCAGCTCGGCCCGCCGCTCGGGGGTCAGTTCCGGGTCGGCCAGCTCGTCGCGGACGGCGAGCAGCGACCGCATCTCGTCCAGGGTGAAACCGAGCGGCTTCATCTTCCGGATGACGAGGAGCCGGCTGACGGCGTCATCGTTATAAAGACGGAATCCGCCGGGCGTCCGGCCGGCCGGTACCAGAAGCCCGGCCTCCTCGTAGTAGCGCACCGTTCGCAGCGACAATCCCACCCGCTCGGCCACCTCTCCGATCTGGAGGGTGTTGCGTCGGATCAGGCTGGGGAGGGATTCGTCCCTGCGCATCGTCGACAAAGCTACCCTTACGTCAGGGTCGGGAACCGTGGGCCGCGGCGCGAACCGGTGGCCGAACGGGGTGACTCCCGAACACGTCTGCATAGACTGTGCCATTGGTACGGAGCACTGTACGACGTCGCAGACCGGGGCGGAAATCGGCCCGACAGGCGATGTCCGCGCCCGGCGCCGGTGTCGGGGGAGGGTCTACCCGCGCTGCAGGGTCATCGCTCCTATGCGGATCGTGACGGTCCGGTGTCCGTGCGGGCGGGCCGGGTGGCTCCTGAGTAAAGGCGCGCCGGCGCCCCACCGGTCGATTGCCAGGTGATCGCCGGCTCATTGTCGGGTTAAGTCGCTTTACCGTCGGGTCATACCGGTGATTGTCGTCC
The DNA here is from genome assembly GCF_900465275.1 of Parafrankia sp. Ea1.12. Lineage (NCBI taxonomy): Bacteria > Bacillati > Actinomycetota > Actinomycetes > Frankiales > Frankiaceae > Parafrankia > Parafrankia sp. Ea1.12. The sequence continues at coordinate 10,021 of NZ_UBIZ01000119.1, forward strand.
TGCCGACATCGGACGCACGCTGACGATGTGGCGGGCATGACGCACTGGGATGTACACGTGGGTGTCGGCACCCGAACGCGCGCGCGATCGGTCAGACTCGACATGTCGGTGCCGGGGGTCTCCACGGCGCCGTCACCGCGCGGACGGCCCGACCGGCGGCGGCCGGCGCGGCGCGCCCGCCGTCGGCGACGAGTGGAGGTAGGCGGCAGCCGTGAGCATCACCAACGAGGCGGTCGGGCGGGTTCTCGCGGCGTACCTGACCGCCCATCCCGGTGACCGCGAGCGGTTGGGACCGCTCGTCCGTGCGTCGGCGGCCCCGGCCCGGGGTTCGGCCCGGCTGACCTCGCGCCGGACGCTGCCCGGCCACGTGACCTGCTCGACGGTCGCGGTGAACGACGAAGGCCGCATTCTGCAGATCCATCACCGGGCGTCGGGCCTCTGGCTCCAGCCGGGAGGCCACATAGAGGACCGCGACGGCTCGCTGTTCGGCGCGGCGCTGCGGGAGCTGGCCGAGGAGACCGGGATCGGCCGCCGCCGCGTCAGCGCGATCAGCGAGCAGCCGGTGGACGTCGACATCCACTGGGTGTCCGCGAGTGCCGCCCGCGGCGAGCCGGAGCACCTGCACTACGACTTCCGCTTCCTGGTCGAGATCCGCGGCTCCGGGCTCGCGCCGGTCGAGACGGGCCTCGATCCCGATGATCCGGAGACGACGCGGCCGCTGTCCGCCCCTCCGCTCGCCGTCCCTCCGCCCGCTGTCCCTCCGCCCGCCGTGCCCGTGGCCACAGACGGCCCCGCCGGGCGGACGGCCTCGTCCCCCGGGGTGGGCGCGTCCGGGCCCGTGCCGCCGGGGGTGGCGGGGACGAAGGTGCCGGGGCCGTCGGCGGCCCCGCCGGGTGCCCACGGAGCGGCTGGGGCAGCATGCACGCCGATGCCGGGCACGGCGCAGGGAACGGCGGCCGGAGTGCCGGTGGGGGTGATTCTGCAGGTTGAGGAGGTCGCCGGCGCCCGCTGGGCCGAGGTGTCGGCGCTCGGCGGCCGGCTGGCGCGCCGCGTGGCGGCCGCGCTGGTCGACCCGGGCGCCAGATGCCGATGATCGTTGCCGTGCGGGCCGTTCGTCCCGAACGGGTGTAAGCACCGGCACGGTCCGGCCCCGCGCTTCGCCGTTCCTCCGATCCCGGGGCACGATCTTCTCAGACCGGCGGTCGGGCCCTGCCCAGGCGGGACGAGGCCCAGGGGTGAACACTTGGACGCGCGACGTCGCGTGCATGACCCCGGACGGCGTCGCACGGTGCCGGTCGAGGCGCACGGTGCCGGTCGAAACGGGGGGAGTCGGGCGGATGGAGATTCCGCGGAGGTTGGGGCCGTTCCTGCTCACCCACCGCATCGGGGCCGGTGGCATGGGCACGGTCTACTACGGAACGCTCGACGGGCCCGCCGGCCGGCCCGCGGCGGTGAAGGTCATCCGCGCGGAGTACGCCGATGACCCTGAGTTCCGCGCGCGTTTCCGACGGGAGATCGAGGTCGTCTCCCGGGTCGCCGGCGCGTGCACCGCGCGCGTCCTGGCCGCCGACCCGGACGGCGACCCGCCCTACCTCGCCACCGAGTACCTCGCCGGCCCGAACCTGGCAGAGTACGTCCGCCAGCACGGCCCGCTCGTCGGGGAGACGCTGCGGACCCTGGCCGTCGGGCTGGCCGAGGCGCTCGTCGCGATCCACGACGCCGGTGTCGTCCATCGCGATCTGAAGCCGTCGAACGTGCTGCTCACCCGGGAAGGGCCGCGGGTGGTCGACTTCGGGATCGCCCAGGCCGCCGACACCGTGTCGCTCACCGGCGCCGGCTCCTCCGTCGGCAGCCCCGCCTACATGAGCCCGGAGCAGATCAGGGGCGGGGGCAGCGATCCGGCGATGGACGTGTTCGCCTGGGGCTGCACGGTCGCGTACGCGGCCACCGGGCGTTCGCCGTTCGGCGGCGGCCCGGCCGACGCGGTGCTGTTCCGGGTACGGCACGATCCGGCCAACCTGGACGGGGTCCCGGGCCGGCTGTACGCGCTGCTCGCCCGGTCGCTGGCGAAGAACGCCAAGGCGCGGCCGGACATCCACACGCTGTTCCGGGAGATCCTCGCCCTGTCGGACGTCGGCGCCGCGGTCAGCAGCGAGGCGCAGGACACCGACCTGACGGCGTTGGTCAACCAGGTGATCGCCGAGGGCTGGCTGTCCGTCGAGCATCTGGACCCCCGGATCCTCGACCTGGACGTGCGGGACGTGAACCCGTTGCCGATCGTCAGGGCGGCGGCCGGCGGCTACGCCGCCTACGCCCGCTCGGATGCCGGCGGGCCCCGCAATCTGTCCGGTGCCCGTGACCCAGTTGGGTCAGGCAACTCTCCTGGGCCCAACAACTCAGATCGGCCCGGCAGCCCACCTCGGCCCGCCAGCCCAGTTCGGCCCGGCAGCCCACCTCGGCCCGGCAGCCCACCTCGGCCCGGCCATCCGGCTGGAGTCGGCGGTCCGGCGGTGCCGGTTGCTCCGGGGACGTCGGCCGCGCATGTCGTGCCGTTGCCGCGAGCGGAGTCCCCGACCCTGCACCGGTCCGGACCCGTGCGCCCCGGGCCCGGTCCGGCCGGGCCCCGGCGAGGTCCGGGGCAGCCGAGCGCGCCCAATCAGCAGAGTGGGCCCAACGAGCGGAGCACGCCCAATCAGCCGAGTACGGCCGGGCGACAGGCGCCGTCCGGGCAGCAGTGGGCGGCCGGGCAGCGCGGCGCGGCCGGAAGGCGGATTCCTTCCAACTATCCCGTTTCCCCTGCCGCACCCGCTCCGGC
>NZ_UBIZ01000316.1:0-1601 GCF_900465275.1 Parafrankia sp. Ea1.12
CGTACCAGCTGTGCCATCACGGATCACCCCCAGGAACCGGTCAACGTCCCCCATCCCTGACGGTGTGCCCGCAACCACCCCACCAGCACCTGACCACGACCGGAAACGTTCATGGCCAGCGCACTAGGCCGTCGAGCAGGTCGGCCAGGTCGGGGGCGTTCCATCCAGCGGAGCTGACGCGTATCCCTGCCTTCCCGGGCCGGTGCCGGCGATGCCTGGCACGATCGGCCGCTGCAGGGTAGCTGCCTCCTCGATTCCGGAAAATCTACTCCCGCCGCAGTAGACATCAAGCGCTTCCCTGGGTAGAGTTCCTGTCGTAGCCAAGGAATTCACATGGTCGCGGCAGACATGAACTGGCGCGGGCAGGGCGGTGGCCAGGGCAGGCCGCCGAGCACCACGACAGAAGTTCAGCAGTACCCGACCAGACGACGAGCAGAGGAGTAGACGCCATCAGGATCGCCCGAGCGATGGTCTAGCTCGCTCGGCTACCGCAGGCCCCAGATTGGAAGGTGGTCCCCGGTCACGCATCGCGATCTCCGCACGCCCGCCCTCCGGGGCCGGCTACGCGGACTCAGGGAACTTGACGTACCTAGCTAGTAGATGGTGTTGAATTTGCGGGGCCCTGGTGCCATTGGCACCAGGGCCCTTCGACGTGCCCCGGTTCTGGGGCGACCCCCACGTAGCCGTCCAGCGGAGGCGATCAACGGTCCCGCGGCCCGGTTCCTGGTGGCCTACAGATAGAAGCGACGCGCCGAACGAGCGACCGGTCCGACGCGCCTTGGGTGTCAATGGCCTCGGGGGCGCGGCAGCTCGGGGCGGGGTCCTGTGCGGCGCGGTGTGTGGCGCCCTGCGCTCGCCGGGCTGGGTTCCTGACAGTGTTCGACCTGCCAGTCGTGGGTGCTTGGCCGGCGGCATCTATCTGACCCTGCTCGTCGACCCGAAGGTCCGCGGCGCCCACCAGGAACAGCGGCTGGCCGACGCCCGCGCCGACCGCCCCTTCGACAGGACCGGGCCCACATCGTGGAGTACGACGTGCCCCGCGGCTTGTGCGCATGCCCGTCTGCTGGATCGGCCGCACATCCCCTGTGTGCCCGCCGTCGCGGTCACACCATCCCGCGACCCGGCCGCGATCTGGCTGCGGCAGATCGCGGCTGCTTCCTGGTCGTGCAGGCCGAGTGTGTTCCTCCACCGGAGCCGACGCCCTGCCCTGTCCTGCCTTTCCGAGCAGGCGCCGCCGCCGACGGGCCCCGTCGTGCGCGGCAGGGTAGCTGTCTCCTGGGAGCCAAAAATCTGTCCCCGCCGTAGTAGACATCTGGGCGCGGCTGTGGGTAGAGTTCCTGTCGTAGCGAAGGAAGTCACATGGTCGCGGCAGACATGAACTGGCGCGAGCAGGGCGGTGGCCAGGGCGGGCCGCCGAGTACCACCGCGAAAGGTTCGGCAGTACCCAGCAGTTGACCTATGTGGAGAGGGGAGCAGACGCCATCAGGATCGCCCGAGCGATGGTCTAGCTCGCTCGGTTACCGCAGGCCCCGGATTGGAAGGTGGTCCCCGGTCACGCATACGCGATCCCCGCACCCCCGCCCTCTCGGGTGGGCATGCGG
>NZ_UBIZ01000260.1:0-234 GCF_900465275.1 Parafrankia sp. Ea1.12
GGAAGTGGACCCACCCGCAGCGGACGGGACGGCCACCGATCAGCCAGGAGATCGCCACGCTGATCGAGCGGCTCGCGACCGAGAACCCGACGTGGGGCTACCAGCGAATCCAGGGCGAGCTCCTCAAACTCGGCCACCGGGTGAGCGCATCCACGATCCGCCGGGTCCTGACGTCCCTGGGGCTCCCCCAGCTCCGAAACGGCAGACCGACACCACATGGCGACAGTTCCTGCG
>NZ_UBIZ01000065.1:0-927 GCF_900465275.1 Parafrankia sp. Ea1.12
GGAGCTCTCCAGCGTCGCCAAGGACGTGGAGACCAAGGAGCAGATCGCCTCCACCGCCTCCATCTCCGCCGGTGACCCGGCCATCGGCAGCATGATCGCCGAGGCGATGGACAAGGTCGGCAAGGAAGGCGTCATCACCGTCGAGGAGAGCAACACCTTCGGGCTCGAGCTCGAGCTCACCGAGGGCATGCGCTTCGACAAGGGCTACATCTCGCCCTACTTCGTCACCGACACCGACCGCATGGAAGCTGTCCTCGACGACCCGTACATCCTGATCACGAACAGCAAGATCTCCGCGGTCAAGGACGTGCTCCCGATCCTGGAGAAGGTCATGCAGGCCGGCAAGCAACTCGTGATCCTCTCCGAGGACGTCGAGGGCGAGGCTCTCGCGACCCTGGTCGTCAACAAGATCCGCGGCACGTTCAAGAGCACCGCGGTCAAGGCCCCGGGCTTCGGTGACCGCCGCAAGGCCATGCTGACCGACATCGCCGTCCTCACCGGCGGCCAGGTCATCTCCGAGGACATCGGCCTCAAGCTCGAGGGCACCACCGTCGACCTGCTCGGCCGCGCCCGCAAGGTCGTCATCACCAAGGACGAGACCACCATCGTCGAGGGTGCCGGCGACGCGGACCAGATCGCGGGGCGGGTCAACCAGATCCGCAACGAGATCGAGAAGTCCGACTCCGACTACGACCGCGAGAAGCTCCAGGAGCGCCTGGCCAAGCTCGCCGGCGGCGTCGCGGTCATCAAGGTCGGCGCGGCCACCGAGGTCGAGCTCAAGGAGAAGAAGCACCGCATCGAGGACGCCGTCTCGAACGCGAAGGCCGCGGTCGAGGAGGGCATCGTCGCCGGCGGTGGCGTCGCGCTCCTGCAGGCCGCGACCAGCGCCTTCGAGAAGCTCGACCTCTCCGGCGACGAGGCCACCGG
>NZ_UBIZ01000279.1:0-244 GCF_900465275.1 Parafrankia sp. Ea1.12
GGGCTGGGCGCCCCGCTCCGACAGATCAATGATCTTCAGCCGACGGTGGCCGAACGCCACCGGGCCGGTGGCCCACAGGCCGACCCCGTCCGGGCCCCGCGCCTCCATTGCGGCGGTCATCCGCCCCGTCGGTCCCGGCGGGTCCCCGGAACCGGGTGGGCGGACGTCGTCGAGGAGGGGAAGAACGGCCGTCTGACCAACCGATCGACGGGAGCTGGACCATGTGCGGGCTGAGCGGGGAGCT
>NZ_UBIZ01000350.1:0-7885 GCF_900465275.1 Parafrankia sp. Ea1.12
GCAGCCGCCCGGAACCCGAACACAGCTGGGTAGCCCGGTGTCGGCAGGCGTTGTGGAAGGCCTTGACCGAAAGATCGGGCTGCCGCACCACCAGGATCGACTGGTCGCAGATCTCGTACTCGACGAAGTCGCCGGGCCGCGGGATCTCCTCCAGCCGGCAGGCCATCTGCCAGACCCTCGGCCACAGGTATTCCTTCTCGAGCTCGAAGAAGGTTCGGTCATAATAGCGCTCACGTGGTACGTGTAACGGGTCCCGCATGGCGAACGGGACGTCACGGGCAGCGTCGGCCCGGCGGTCGTCGGTGACGGCCATCGACATCAACCTCCTCTCAGCGCCGGCCTCAGCTGGTCTGTGCCGGCGTCAGCCGATCGGTTCCGGCGTCAGCTGGACGCGCTGATCGTCCCGATCTCGGCACCGATCTCGTAGACGGTCTCCACCGCGCCGCTCCAGTGCACCGTGCCGGACGCGCCGGCCTGCACCTCGGATTCGACCTTGTCCGTCGCGATGACGAACAGCGGGTCGCCCTCCTCCACGCGCGCCCCCTCCTCCACGAGAAGCTCGAGCAGCTCCGCCTCCGAGATCGCGACCGATACGCGTGGAATGCGGATCGTGAAGTCAGCCACGGGCACCTTCCCTGGTGGTTTTCCACCGCAGCGTCCGGTGGACGGCGGCGATGATCTTTTCGGAATTCGGGTACACCTGCGACTCCAGCGCCGGCGGGGCCGGGTTCGGCACGAACCGGGCACCCACCCGTTCCACCGGCGCCGAGAGCCGGTCGAAGAGCTCGCGCTGAAGAATGGCGACGATCTCCGCTCCGGGGCCGGCGAACTGCACGGCGTCGTGCACCACCACCGCTCGCGTTGTGCGGTGCACCGATTCGATGATCGCCGCCGTGTCGAGCGGAACGAGGGTACGCAGATCGAGTACCTCGGCACTGATCTCCTGGCGCGCGAGCGCGTCCGCCGCGCCGAGCGACTCGACGACCCCCCGGCCGTAGCTGATCAACGTTACGTCGGTGCCGGCACGCTTCACGTCCGCCTGGCCGAGCGGGATCGAGAATCCCGGGTCGACTGGCACCATTCCACGCTGGCCCTGCAGGCGGATCGTCTCCAGGAAGATGCACGGGTCGTCGTCGAAGATCGCGGACGTGAGCAGGCCTTTGCCGTCGCGCGGCGTCGAGGGAACGATGACTTTCAGCCCGGGAATGTGCATGAACCACGCCTCCAGCGACTGCGAGTGCGTGGCGCCGGTGCCGAGTCCGCCGTAGATCTGTGTGCGCACGGTGATGGGCGCGGTTGTCCGCCCCCCGGTCATGAACCGCATCTTCGCCGCGTGGTTGATGATCTGGTCGGCGGCTATCCCGATGAAGTCCATGATCATGATTTCGGCCACCGGACGGAAGCCCTCCATCGCGGCTCCGATGGCCGCGCCCACGATCGCCGCCTCGGAGATCGGCGTGTCGAGCACCCGCTCGGTGCCGTACCTGCTCGACAGCCCGGCGGTCGGGCCGGATGCCCCCGGGTCGGCGATGTCCTCGCCGATCAGGAAGACGCGCTCGTCACGCTCCAGCGCCTGGTCCAGGGCGAGGTTCAACGCCTCGCGCATCGTCATCCGTCGTTCGTCCACGTCCACCTCATTGCCAGGCCACGTTCGATACGGAATGCACGTTCTAAGCGCGCGTTACAGGGGGTCGCGCTACGCGGGGCAGTTGCGCGGATCGGCGTACACGTCCCGGTCCAGCTCGTCGAGTGCCGCGGCGGGCGCGGCCAGGACGGCGGCCAGCACTTCGTCGACCGCCGAGACGGCGGCCGTCTCGATCTCGTCGAGCTCCCGCGCACCGCAGACCCCGTCGTCCAACAGACGTGACCGGAAACGCGGGAGCGGATCAGCCGCGATCGCCGCGTCCATCTGCTCCGTCGGGATGTACTTCATCGGATCGCCGAAGTAGTGGCCGCGGAACCGGAACGTCACGCATTCCAGGAGCGTTGGGCCGGCGCCGGCTCTCGCCCGCTCGACGGCCTCCTCCAGCGCGGCGACGACGGCGAGGGGGTCGTTGCCGTCGACGCGGACGCCCGGCATCCCGTAGCCGGCCGCCCGGTCCGCGACCTGGGCGATCTTCATCGTGTGCCCGGTCGGCGTCATCTCGGCGTACTGGTTGTTCTGGCAGACCAGCACCAGCGGCAGGTCCCACAGCGCCGCCATGTTCGCCGCCTCGTGGAAGGAACCGGTGTTCGTGGCCCCGTCACCGAAGCTGGCGACCGTCACCCGGTCGAGGCCCTTGCGCCGTGCGGCCATGGCCAGCCCGACCGCAACCGGGGGCCCCGCGCCCACGATCCCCGTCGACATCATGAGGCCGGAGTCGGGATGCGCGATGTGCATCGTCCCGCCCTTGCCGCGGCCGGAGCCGACCTGGCGGCCCAGCATCTCGCCGTAGATCTCGACCAGCGGCACGCCCTTGCCGATCAGGTCGTGCAGTCCGCGGTACGTCGTGACCAGCTGATCGTCCAGGCGGAGGACCACGCCCACCGCCGCGGCGATCGCCTCCTGGCCCCGTGAGGGCCAGTACACGCACTGCAGCTCGCCCGAGGCGATCCCCTTGCTCAGCCGATCGTCGGCCGCCTTCATGAGCGTCATCAGCTCGTACAGCCGACGCCGCACATCGAGCGCCGGCCCCGCCGCCTGCTCCGTCGTCACAGCCCCTCCTCGTCTAACCCGGTCTCCGGCTGGCGTCGGCCGGGGCGGACTCCTCCGGTCATTGCTCGCTCCCGGCGGCGAGCAGCTGGTTGGTCAGGACGCCGACCTCCTCCACCTCGCACACCATGTGGTCGCCGGCGGCGGCGTCAACGGCCGGCGGTGGCGTTCCGAGCGTGACGACATCGCCGGGGAAGAGGCTGATCCGATGGCTGATGTGGCTCAGGATCTCGCTCGGCGCGAACCTGAAATACCGGGTGTCTCCCGACTGGACCTTGCTCCCGTTGAGGGTCCCGGTGATCGCCAGCCCTTCGAGGACGCGCCGTTCGGTGAGATCCCGCCGGATCCACGGGCCCCACGACGCGAACCCGTCGATCGACTTCGCCGTCGCCCACAGGCCGGGCGCCACATATTCGGCCGCGGTGACGTCGTTGAAGACGGTCCAGCCGAAGATGGCTTCGGCCGCTTCGGCCGGTGACGCGCCGCGCAGCGGGCGGCCGACGACGACGGCGAGCTCGGCCTCCATCTGCACTGCCCCGGTCAGCGCCGCGGGCACCCGGATCTGCGCGCGGTCGCCACCGACGAACCCGCACGCCTTGGGCACCCACATCGGCTGGATCCCCGGCGGGCGCGACGTGCCCGGTTCGAGGAAGCCGCCCATCACGGCGATGAGCCGGACGCCGGTCAGGGGCGCGCCGAGCACAAGATCCGCAAGCGGCAGGGACCGCCCGACACGGCGGTACCCCTCCAGCATGCCGCCGGAGAGGAGGTGGAAGCGATCATCCACCACCTCGCCGAAGCACGAGGTGTCGCCCATCAGTGCACGACCGAGCAGCATTGCCAGGCCCCTCTCGCACGGGAGAATCGCGATGGCCGGCGCCGCGAGCCGCGGCCATCCGCTCGGTGGGTTCGCCGGCGGCGCCCTGCGGTTCATCATCGGCGGCACCGCGGTGGCCGTCTTTGCGCATCCGGCCAGATTCGTGCTACTTGCGGTCACCTTGGCGCGCTCCCGCCACTGGACTACCGTCACCCCATGACGCCTGCCGCGGCTACCTCCCCAACCTTGCCCGTTTCGGCCAACGTCCGCTGTGAGGGTGAGGGGGGGCCAGTCATCCGAGCCGGCACGTACACGCTCGAGGTCAGGGACGAAGTGGTCACCGGGTGGCACTCCCACGACCTGCACCAGATGGAGTACGCGTTCGAGGGGGTCGTCGAGGTCGAGACCGCGACGGCACGCTACCTTCTTCCGCCGCAACAGGCCGTGTGGATTCCGGCCGGGACGATCCACTGCAGCACCTGGAGCAACGTCAAGGCCGTCTCGGTGTTCTTCGACCCGGTGATGGGCCTGTCGGCAGGTGATCGGGTCCGGATACTCGCCGCTGCTCCGGTGATCCGGGAAATGGTCCTGTACGCCAGGAGATGGCCGATCAAGAGGACGGCGACGGAGCCCATGGCGGAGGCCTTCTTCGACGCCCTTGCCCACCTCGTCGTCGAATGGCTCGACCACGAGACCCCGCTGTGCCTGCCGACCACTCCCGACCCGCTCGTCGCCGCCGCCATGGACTACACCAACAAACACCTGACCGACGTCTCGCTACCCCAGCTGTGCGCGGCCATCGGGACGTCGGAACGGTCGTTACGCCGGGCGTTTCTCGCCGCGACCGGCATGTCCTGGCGCCGGTACCTCCTCGAGAGCCGATTACTCAAGGCCATGGCGCTACTCGCTCAGGACAGCCAGAACCAGACCATAATCACGATCGCCCTCGCCGTCGGATTCCAGAGCGTGAGCGCATTCACCCGGGCCTTCGGCCAGTACACCGGAGAGACTCCCACCGCCTACCGCCAGCGCGTCCGCGGCTGACAGTTCGGTGCTTTCGCCCTCACCGTCGGCGACCGATTTGGCCGCCTCTCCGCACGGCGGAGGCCCGCCGCACGGCGAAAAACATCGCGGACAGTCCCAGACCAGCCACCGGAAAGACACGGCGGGATTACCGGGGCCACGACCGCCCGGCCGAAACGGGCAAGGACTTGGCCGAACCCGCAAAGACGGCCAGGGCACGGGGCCCGATGATGGAACCTACAGGGCACCGCTGCCTCGAATGCCGCAACGGGAAGCAACTGGGGAGGCCCCATGAACATGGACGACTTGATCCTTATCAGCGTGGACGACCACGTGATAGAGCCCCCCGACATGTTCGAGGGCTTCATCCCGGCGAAGTACGCCGACCGGGCGCCCCGGCTCGTCTCGGACGAGGTGAGCGACAAGTGGGTGTTCGGCGAGGGCGAGGCCCGCAGCTCCGGCCTGAACGCGGTGGCCGGCCGCCCGCCCGAGGAGTACGGCCTGGAGCCGGCACGGCTGGCGGAGATCCGACGGGGCTGCTACGACGTCCACGAGCGGGTCAAGGACATGAGCGCCAACGGCGTGCTCGCCTCCCTGAACTTCCCGTCGATGGCCCGCTTCTGCGGTCAGTTCTTCGCCAGCCGGGCCGACCAGGACCCCGACCTGGCCCTTGCCGTCCTCACCGCCTACAACGACTGGCACATCGACGCCTGGTGCGGCGCGTATCCGGACCGGTTCATCCCCTGTTCGATCCCGCCGCTGTGGGACCCCCAGCTGATGGCGAAGGAGATCCGCCGGACGGCGGCCAAGGGCTCCCATGCGGTCAGCTTCTCGATGAACCCCTACGCCCTCGGCCTCCCGTCGTTGCACAGCGATCACTGGGACCCGTTCTGGGCGGCATGCGAGGAGACCGAGACGGTCGTTTGCGTGCACATCGGGTCAGGCGCCATCGGCGTGGTCACGGCACCCGACGCCCCGATGAACGTCGAGATCACCTGCGCCGCCATCAAGACCTTCCCGACCGCCGCGGACCTCGTCTGGTCGCCCATCTTCCAGAAGTTCAAGAACCTCAAGGTGGCCCTGTCGGAGGGCGGGATCGGCTGGATCCCGTACTTCCTGGAGCGGGCCGACTACACCTACAAGCAGCACCGTGCCTGGACCCGCCCCGAGCTCGGCGGCCGCCTGCCGAGCGAGATCTTCCGTGACCATGTCGTCACGTGCTTCATCGTCGACGACTTCGGTGTGGCCAACCTCGACCGGATGAACGAGGACATGGTCACCTGGGAGTGCGACTACCCCCACTCCGACAGCACCTGGCCACGTTCACCCGAAGTGGTGATCGACGCCGTGGCGGGACTGACCGACCTGCAGGTGGACAAGATCACTCATCGCAACGCGATGCAGGTGTACTCCTTCGATCCCTTCCCGATCCGGCCGCGCGAGCGGTGCACCGTCGGCGCGCTGCGCAAGGAGGCCGCCGGCCACGACATCTCGATCGTCTCGCGGGGCACCGTGGAGCGCCGGCTGACCACGGTCGGCCAGTTCGCGCACGCGCACCAGCCCGGCAGAACGGCGTGAGCCCGGCGCCGCTCGCCGGGGCGCGCATCCTGGAAGTCGCCTCGCACGTGTTCGTCCCGATGGCGGGGGCCGTGCTCGCCGAGTGGGGTGCCGAGGTCATCAAGATCGAGCACCCCGAGACCGGTGATCCCTACCGCGGCCTGGTCACAGCCGGTTTACACAAGTTGTGGCACGGCGTGGACGTCCAGTTCCAGGCCACGAACCGGGGCAAGCGATCCGTCGCCCTGGATCTGAAGAATCCGGCCGGCCGGCAGCTGCTGTCCCGGCTCATCGCCGCGAGCGACGTCTTCGTGACCAACCTGCGCGCGGACACCCGCGCCCGGCTGAACCTCGAGCTGGCCGACGTCCGGGCCGACAATCCCGCGGTGATCTACGTACGGGGTACCGCGTTCGGCGCCCAGGGGCCCGACGCCGGCCGGGGCGGGTACGACGCGGGCGCCTACTGGGCCCGCAGCGGAATGCAGCAGATCTTCACCGCCCCCGACGCGCCCTGGCCTGCCATGCCCCGCCCGGCGTTCGGGGACGTGGTCGGCGGGCTGAGCATCGCCGGTGCCATCAGCGCGGCGCTGTACCACCGGTCGACGACCGGCGAACCATCCACGGTCGACGCCTCGCTGCTGGCGTCCGGAATGTGGCAGGTCCAGATGGATCTCATGAACGCCACCCTCAACGGCCCCGGCGGGCCGGTCGCCGCCCGGAGCCGGTACGAGGCCTCGAATCCGCTGATGCTGCCGTACCGCACGGCCGACGGCCGGGTCATCGTCCTGCAGATGCTCGCTCCCGACCGCTACTGGCCACACCTGTGCAAGAGCATCGGTCAGCCGGCCGCGGCGAACGACCCCCGGTTCGTGGACATGGAGGCCCGCCGCCGCAACGCCCGGGAGTGCGTCGAGTGGCTCGAGGGCGTCTTCGCCGAACGCACCTTCGACGAATGGCGGGCCGTCCTCGCGGAGTTCGACGGGGAGTGGGCGCCCAGCCAGTACCCCCACGAGCTCGCAGAGGACCCCCAGGTGAAGGCCAACGGCCTGTTCGCCGACGTCGATCTCGGCAACGGCCATTCCCTGCCGCTGGTGGCCACGCCGGTGCAGTTCGACCAGCGGCCGAGCCAGCCCAGCCGTGCCCCCGAACACGGTGAGCACACCGAATCCGTACTCCTCGACCTCGGCCTCTCGTGGGACGAGATCGGCGACCTCAAAGCCGGCGGGGCGATCCTCTGACCGGCGAGGACAGGCCCATACCCGTGGTCGACGACGACAGCCGCGACTTCTGGCATGGAGGTGCCCAGGGGCAGCTCCTGATCAGCGCCTGCACCGCGTGCGAACGACTGTTCCACCCGCCGGCGCCGATCTGCCCCGGCTGCTATTCCCGTTCGATCGGGTCCCGGCCGGTCTCGGGCCGCGGCACCGTCGAGACCTACACGGTCGTCCGCCGCCCGTGGGTGCCCGGGTACGAGCCGCCCTACGTCGTGGCCCGGGTGGTCCTCGCCGAGCAGCCCGACCTGCGCCTGCTGACCAACCTGGTCGACTGCGACGTCGAGGCGGTCACGACCGGCATGGAGGTCGAGGTGGCCTTCGAGCAACGAGGGGACGTGTTCGTACCGATGTTCCGGCCGGTCCCATGAGCGCTGACGTCATGAACATCGAGCGCCGGGCGATCGTCTCCGGCATCGGGCGGTCCGCGTCCGGGCGGCGGCTGAACCGGCCCGCGATCGATCTGACCCTGGACGCCTGTCTCGCGGCCATCGCCGACGCGGGGCTCACCCCGCCCGAGACGAA
>NZ_UBIZ01000532.1:0-8915 GCF_900465275.1 Parafrankia sp. Ea1.12
GGTCTCCCCGGAGACCATCATCGCCGCGGCCGTGAGCGCGGTACCGGAGAAGGACCTGCCAGGTGCGAGCGGACTGCGGTTCCGTCGCACCGGCGAGGCCGACCCGGCCACGCCCGCCGTCCGCGTCCGCAGCGGACTGGTGACGACCCTCGACGACGAGGGCCAGCCCCCCGAGTGCGAGGCGGGCGGTTTCCCACCGACCGAGGACTGAGCCGACCGACCGGACCGAGGGCGGCCGCACCGGTCGCCACCTGCTCGCGAGCTGATCCGGTCGCCGGCCGCGCATACCACCAGACGCTGCCCTCCGTCAGTCATCAGCACCCCGTCAGAGCTGCATCGAGGTCCAGGGCCGGGGCGCGGCCCCGGCGACCCGTTCCCACCAGCGCAAGCAGGCCGCTCCGATGGACAGCGTCACGAGCCGTCGTGCCGCCCGGAGCGGCCCAGCCGGTGGAGGCGAACCGCCCCAGCCGACCACAACCGAGACGAGGTAGATGTATGCCGAATACAGAGAATGTGGCCGCTGGGATGCCCCGCAAGCGGTCGCGGCGACGCTCGGCTGGCACCCGCCTGGGCGTCCTGGCGGTGGCGGCGAGCCTGCTGCTCGCCGCCGGATGCGGCGACGACAGCGCGGACCCGTCGGCGGACGACAGCACCCCCAGCGGGGACATCTCCGCCGTCCTCGGGCCGATCGCCAAGGCCGAGGGCACCCCGGTGCGGATCGGGGTGATCTCGGACGGCAAGGGCCCGGTGTCGGACCTCTCCGTCGAGTTCGACATGGCCGAAGCCACTGTCGGGTACCTGAACGAGCGCCGTTCCGGCATCGCGGGCCGGCCGATCGAGCTGGTGACGTGCGAGGCCCTGGCCGACCCGGCCAAGGGCACCGACTGCGCGAACCGGATGGTCGAGGAGGATGTCGTCGCCGTCATCGTCGGGTCCTCGTCGATCGTGGAGAGCATCTGGCGGCCTCTGCACGACGCTCGCGTGCCGGTGATGTTCCACTCCGCGAACGGCGCCCCGCTGCGGGACAGCGAGTCGACCTTCGCCATCACCGATTCCGCCTTCTCGCTGATCAATTTCCCAATCCAGCTGGCGAAGGAAGAGGACGCCGGGAAGGTGACGGCGGTCACGATCGACGTGCCGTCCGCGACGGGCATCTACCGGACCGCCGCTCCGTCGGCGTTCGACGAGGCCGGCGTCGAGCTCTCGGTCGTGCCAATCCCCCCGGGCACGGCCGACATGACTCCGCAGATGCAGAACATCGCCTCCGGCGACCCCGGCATCGTCGAGGTGACCGGAAACGACGCGTTCTGCATCGCCGCGTTCAACGGTCTGCGGGCGGTCGGATTCACCGGGACGGTCACGGGCGTCTCGCAGTGCATCACTGACAGGACCCGCAAGGCGGTGCCGGGCGATTTCCTGGAGGACATGCCCGTCCCCGCGACGGTGCCGCTCGGCACGGACAACCCGGCGACCCAGCTGATCAACGCGGTCGCGACCACCTACGGCAAGGACGTCGACACCGGCCGCACGGCTGCGATGGCCATGTTCACGGTATTCGCCGCCTTCCAGTCCGCGACCGAGGAGATCTCCGGCGAGGTCTCCCCGGAGACCATCATCGCTGCGATCAAGGGGATGCCGGAGAAGGAGCTGCCGGCCGCTGGCGGGCTGCGGTTCCGCTGCAACGGCAAGGCCGACCCGGACCTGCCGGCGGTCTGCGTCCGCGGCGGGCTGGTGACGAC
The DNA here is from genome assembly GCF_900465275.1 of Parafrankia sp. Ea1.12. NCBI lineage: Bacteria > Bacillati > Actinomycetota > Actinomycetes > Frankiales > Frankiaceae > Parafrankia > Parafrankia sp. Ea1.12. Next base: position 1,740 of record NZ_UBIZ01000532.1, read on the forward strand.
CCTCGACGACGAGGGCCAGCCCACCGAGTACGAGGTGATCGGCAGCACCCCCATCGAGGATTAAAGGTGCCGGGATTCCTGGGTGACGACGCCGGCCAGGGTGCGGGCCGCGCCGGCATAGTCCTGAGCGTCGAAGAACAGCTTCCCGCGCTGGTACTCCTCGGCCAGAGTGGTATGTGTCATGTGGTGCTCCGGTCCTTTCCTGGTTCAGCGGCTGTATTCGACGACGGGTACGCGGCCCATCCGGCCGGCGTTGTAGTCCTCGATGGCCTGCAGGATCTGTTCGCGGCTGTTCATGAGGAACGGCCCGTAGTGGGCGATCGGCTCACGCAGCGGCAGTCCGCCCAGGAGGAGGATCTCCAGGTTCGGGGTGTCCTCTGGTTGCGAGTCCGCGGCGCCGATGGTGACGGCGTCTCCCGGGCCGAACACCACGAGTTGGTGGGCCTCAACCGGTCGGCGTTGCGTTCCGGCGTACCCGCGGCCGCTGAGCACATAGGCCAGCGCGTTGAAGTCCGGGTTCCAGGACACCTGCAGCTGCGCGCCCGGGTTCAGGCTGGCGTGGGCGTAGGTGATCGGGGTGTGCGTGACGCCGGGACCGCCATGTCCGCCGAGATCGCCGGCGATGAGCCGGACCAGCGCGCCGCCGTCCACGCTGCTGAGTAACATCAGTTCGCGCCCGGTAATGGCCTGGTAGCGCGGCGGAGCGAACTTCAACGCTGCCGGCAGGTTGACCCACAGCTGTACCCCATGGGTCCGCCCCCCGGATCGAGCGAAGGCCGCCGTCGGTACCTCGTCGTGCAGGATCCCCGCCCCAGCTGTCATCCACTGGGTGTCACCCTCGGCGATGATCCCACCGCCGCCGTTGGAGTCGTGGTGCTCGACGACACCGTCGATGAGGTAGGTGACCGTCTCCAGGCCACGGTGCGGGTGCCAGGGCGCGCCGACGGCCTGCATCGGGGCATAGTCGACCGGGCCCATCTGGTCCAGAAGGAAGAACGGGTCCGCAAGGTGCGTGTCCACCCCACCGGGGAAGGGCCGCCACACCTCGAAACCCGCTCCTTCGACCGCATGATGTGCGTCGACGACACGCGCCACCGGACGGGACACGGCATCCGCTGGTGGACGGCCAAGGCGTGGCAGCACGAGCGGGTTGTCCACAGTGATCGCGGGCATCGGATCGTGTGGGGCTCCAGAATCCCGATTCTGCCTGTGAGCTGGTCTTTTGCGGTTGATGCGATCTTCCGGGGGAGGTGTCAGGCGGCGTTGCGGTACTCGTTGATCAGCCCGCCGAGGATGCGTGTGCGACGGACGGTGGACCCCGGGGTCGGGGTGGCCACGGGTGGTGAGTCGGGTGGGTGTTGGCCGAGGGAGCGGTGGGGTCGGTGGGTGTTGAAATGCTCCGCGTAGCTGTCGAGGACCGAGGTCAGGTGCCGTTCGGAGAGGATCAGCAGTCTGTCGGTGCATTCGCGGCGGGCGGTGCCGACCCAGCGTTCCGCGATCGCGTTCGCCTGCGGCGACTGTGGCGGTGTGCGCACCACGTCGATACCGGCCCCGGCAAAGACAGCGTCGAAGGAAGCCGTGAATTTCGTATCACGGTCACGGATGAGGAACCGGAACCGGTGGCCACGTTCCTCGAGGTCCATCAGCAGGTTCCGTGCACGTTGGGTGACCCAGGCCGCGGTTGGATGCTTGGTGACCCCGAGGAGGTGGACTCGGCGGGTGGCGTGCTCGACGACGAAGAACACGTAGATCCGTTGTAGGAATACGGTGTCCACGGTGAAGGAATCGCAGGCGAGGATGCCGGAGGCCTGGGCGTGTAGGAACGTGCGCCAGGAGGCATCGGCCCGCCGGGGCGTGGGATCGACACCGGCGCGGTGCAGGATCCGCCAGACGGTGGCCCCCCGACCGGGTAGCCCAGCCCGACGAGCTCTCCCTGGATCCGGCGGTGGCCCCCGGTCGGATTCTCCTGCGCGAGGCGCAGGACCAGCTCGCGGATCTCCCGGCGGATCAGTGGCCGTCCGGGCGGCTTCCGTGGGTAGGTTCATTTTCGTGCGAGGAGGTCACGGTGCCACCGCAGCACGGTGGCTGGGGTGACGAAAACGAACCCCACCGAGCCCGGGGCAGCAGCCGGGACAGGGCTGCGAGGATCACCCGGTCCGCCGGTTCCAGCGTCGGGCGGTTCACCTGCCGGCGCAGCACCGCCACCTGATGTCGCAGGACAAGGAGCTCCACGTCTTTCGCGGTGTCGCCGCGCACGCGGAGCAGCATCAGTCCGAGAGTGTTGCGTGTCAGGGCGTAGAGCAGGGACCACACCATGACCATCCAGCCTGCCCGACGCGGGCCCTGTCCGGCGAGCAAACGCGCAGGTCACCGCCCGAATCGGGGTTCTGGAGCCCCACAGGGCAGGCTGGGGTTATGCATCGAGTTGTTCGAGGCCGGTGAGGTAGGCTTCGGTGTAGGTGGGGAACTGCGCGACCTGGTCGCGTAGCACGTCCAGCGGTATGCCGGCGCGGATCGCGAGCGCGGCTTGGTGGATCCATTCGCCGGCCAGCGGGGCGAGGGCCCACGCGCCGATGAGGACGCCGCGGCCTCGGTCTGCGAGCAGGCCCAGGGTGCCGGTCGGGTTGGTCTCGTACGTCCAGGGCCGGGCGATCGCGCCGGGCAGGTCGACCTCGGTGCTGGCGACGTCGATGCCACGGTGGTGGGCCTGGCTGGTGGTCAGCCCGACGGCGGCGATCTCCGGGTCGGCGAAGATGACCCGTGGGATGCCCTGGTAGACCGCGCGCCGCGGCCGGCCGCACAGCGTGTCCGCGACGACGCGGCCCTGGTATTTCGCGACGTGGGTGAACAGCGCCTGCCCGGTGACGTCACCGACGGCCCACAACCCCTGACCGAACCGGCAGTGCTCATCGACCCGCAGACCGCGTCCGTCCAGAGCGGCGACGTCGATGCCGACGGTGTCCAACCCCAGGTTGTGGACCTGTGGACGGCGGCCCGCGGCGAGCACGACAACGTCGACGTCCACCGTGGTGGCGTCGTCCAGGTCGAGGCGGGCGCCGTCGCCGGTGCGGGTGGCGCGGCGGACCTGCCGGCCGACCCGCACGTCGACGCCGTCCGCGGCCAGCGCGGTCTGGGTGAGCGCACCGACGCGCGGTTCCTCCCGGGTCACCAGCCGGTCGCCGCGCTCGAGGACAGTCACCTGGGCGCCCATACGGGCGAGGAACTGGCCGAGTTCGACCGCGACCGCGCCGCCGCCGAGCATCGCCACCCGGCCGGGGACGTCGGCCAACGTGGTGGCCTCCCGGTTCGTCCACACCGGCACGCCGTCCAGCCCGTCGATCGGCGGGCGGGCCGGGTGCGAGCCGGTCGCGACGATGACGTCGTCGGCCGCCAGCATCCGGTCGTTGACCTGTACCCGCAGCTGGCCGTCGGGGGTACGGCCCGCGAGTCGGCCGGTGCCCCTCACCACGGTGGCGCCCTGCTTCTCGTAGTCGGCGACCTGCCCGGAGTCGTCGAGGTGACGGATCATCCAGTCCCGGTAGTCGCGCAGCGCCGGCCAGTCCAGCGCTGGGCGGGTCACGCCGACGGCCCGGTCGGCCTCGGCGGCGGCCTCGGGTGGGCGTAGCAGCGTCTTGGACGGCACACACGCCCAGTAGGCACACTCGCCGCCGATCAGTTCCCGTTCCACCGCGGCCACCCGCCGGCCGGCGGCCAGCAGCCGGGAGGCCGCGACCTCCCCGCCCGGCCCCATCCCGAGCACGACCACGTCGAACTGGTCATCGGTCATGTCTTCCCCCTTTCCGGGTTCCTGCTCCCCTGTGACGGCCGGACGGCGACGGACTGGGTGTACCCGGTCTCGGTTCCCGCAGCGACCGCGAGCCCGAACAACACCAAGGCGAGCCGGGGCGACGCGCGGGCAGCCGGGCTGCTGACCAGTAGACCTTCCGGCGTCTCTCCCCTCTGCACGACGCAGCAGCCCCCAGCATTCATGGGACGCGGCGACCGCTCATCCGTCATCCGGGAACAGCGGCTACTGCTGGATCCACAGCTCCTCGGGCAGCAGTGAGCCGAGGCCGTACTGCACGAGACCGCCGACGTTCTTGCCCGCGATGGTGCTGGGGGCCGCCCGCATGAGGAAGATCACCGGAGCCAGTTTGGTCAGCCGCTGCTGCAGCGTCTCGTAGGCCGCCTTGCGCTCCTCCTCCGAGGCCTCGGTCCGGCCGGCCAGCAGGGCGTCGTTGAGTTCCGGGTCGTCGATACCGGGCAGGTTCGCCGCCGAGCTCCCGTGGAAGGTCGTCCACAACCGCGGCTCAGGGTCCGGGAAGAACGCGGACGAGACAGTCGCGTCGAAGTCGTGGGTCGTGCGCAGCCCGGCCAGCTCCGCGATATCAATGATCTTGATTTGGACCTTGACGTTGTTGAAGCTGCTGAGCTGGGCCTGGACGTTCTGCGTGATCGCCCGGCTATCGGTGCTGGGGGTGGCGGTGAACGTGAAGGACACCGGCTTGCCCTCGGCGGCCAGCTCGTCGAAGAGCCGCTGCGCGGTCGCCCTGTCCGTCTTGCGCAGCGGCGTCTCCGAGTAGAAGGGCGAGGCGTCGGTGAACAACGTGTCGGCCAGCTGCGCGGTGCCGTTGTAGGCCGCGAGGTTCAGCGCGTCCAAGTCCAGTGCCGCGGCGACGGCCTGCCGAGCACGAATGTCGTCGAATGGTGCTCTGCGCATGTTCAGTGCGATGTAGATGCCGCCGTTGAGCTGCATGACGTCGGTCGGCAGACCCGCCTCAGTGGCCTTGTCGACGTTGAGCCAGTTCGACTCGACGGCCACGTCCGCCCCCCCACTGATCACCGTGTTGAGACGCTGGCTGGCGTCGAGCGCCGAGCGGAGGGTGAGGCGGTCGAGGTAGGGCTTGGGCGCGTCCCAGTAGCGGGGGTTCTTGACGAGCTCGATGGCGGCCTGCCGGGTCCAGCTCTGCAGAGTGAACGGTCCCGCGCCGATCGGCTTCGCGTCGAAGGCCTGCTGGCCCTTCTCCAGGGCGGCGGGTGAGGCGATCCAGTTCATCGTCGAGGTAATGACGGACTGGGCGTACCTCGGCACAGGGGTGGCCAAGGTGACCTTCAGCGTGACGTCGTCCACCACCTCGGACGAGGCGATCGTCGACGCCTCCGCCCGGTTGGCCAGGCCAACGGCCGGGTCCTTGATCCGGTCCCAGTTGAACTTCACGGCCTCGGCGTTCAGCGGGGTGCCATCGGAGAACACCAGTCCCGGCCGCAGCTTCAGAGTGAAGGTGGCGCCGTTGTCGTTCGTGGTGAACGACTCGGCCATCGAGTACTGGACCTCACCGGCCTCATCGTTGGTCATCAACGTCCCGTACAAGGCGTTGCCCAGGAAGGCGCCGGACGCGTACGCGTTGCCGAGGGCCGCCGGATCCAGGGTACGTGGATCGCTCAGCGTGAGGATCCGCCCGTTGCCGCCTGCCACCGGCTCACCGGAGGCGTCCGTGGACGAGGCGGGATCGTCGCCACCACCACACGCCCCCAGCACAAGCGCCACACAGCACACGACAACGGTGGCGAGTAATCGCGTCCTACGGATCATTGTTGACCTCTCATCAGCAGTCGGGAGTCAGCATTCAGGATTGGAAGGAGGAGGAACGAACAACTCGGGGACTACTTGGCCGAGGCGGTGCCCGCACCGCATCCCACAGCCAGTTCAGTTCTGCGACCACAGCGGCTTGTCCATGCTCAGCTTCGCGTTCAGCGCCACGACCGCCTCCGGGGTCGCGTTCTCACCCAGGATGACCGAGGCCACCGAACCTGGCGTCAGGCTCAGCAACCCCACCGCACCCCATGGTGACCAGCAGCACCACCAGCAGGCTGCGACGGACCCGTCCCGCAGCAGTGAGAACCACGCAACTCGCTTCCTTGATCCTTGGGAGAGGGGGCACTGTTGCAAGTGGCCGTAACTACGAACTCGGCGTCGGCGCTGATCACCATCTCAATCTGTCGGCCGCGTTCACCGAACTCGCCCTCGCCGTCTGATCACCGAGCCCAACCGGGCATGGCATGCCATGCCATGCCTTCTCCAAACACAACAGTCCCCTTTGCGCCTTCCTCACGTCGAGTACGGCGATCTCGGCCGCTCACAGCAGGCTCGCGATCCGCCACAGCCCGATCCAGCTTTGCGGGAAGACGCGGGCGTCGACGAGCGCGGTGCGCACCTCTGGTTCGGAGTCGTCGCACATCGATTCCGACACCACATGAAAGACAGGCACGCCGAGCCAATGCCAACGCGTAGACGACCGCTCGGCGACGGCCATGAACGCGGTCGACCCCGCCATCGATGCCCGGGCCAGCATCATCGACCGTTGCCCCTTCGGATCTACCTTGTATACAGGACCCTTGTTGTATACAAGTCGGCCGAGATGCGCAAGGGGCCGATCTGGCCACCGGGCTACCCAAGTAGGCCGGGCCATGTCTGTCCGGCCGCGTCAGCGCCAAGATCACCAGGCTGGACCGGCCCCCGCCACGTCCCCGGCCCGCCTCGATGATGATCGGCCGATGCCGTCCGGCTCGTCGGTGGGGATGTTCGCGACGAGGAAGCTGACCGCCCAGGCGTGGTCGGCGACACCTTCCAGCGCCAGAGCAAGCTGACCATTCGGGATGGTGCGCCGTCGCCGGGAGCGGGGGTCCCGGGAGATCTCCTCGGCGAGGACCCTGACCCGCCGGATGATCGTGTAGGTGCCGGGCGACCAGCCCATACCCGAACAGGTCGGACTGATCAACAGACCCCGACATTCAAGATCTGGTAGCGCCGGGATAAACCGGCTTGGAGAAGGAGATGGAAGAGCTCTACGTCGAAGGAGTAGCGACCCACGACGACCCCGAGCCATGTGGCTGCTTCCGTAAGGGGGCTGCTGAAGCGTTGGTAGGGGCACGTGTAGGCCGGGTGATTGAGCCGCGAAATGAACAGTTCCAGGGCGCCGACACGTTCAGATCCGTGGAAGGCAACACCGCCGGGAGCGTTAGTCGCGAGTTCCCGGTGGGCCCGGCGCGGTCAGAGAACCATGGCATGCACGGAATCTCCAAGCACGAGAACCGGGAGATCCCGCGTCCGCCCGTCGGAGTGATGACCGGCGGGACGTCCAGGGAACGCCGAGGCGGTAATCCTGGGATGCACGG
>NZ_UBIZ01000261.1:0-18698 GCF_900465275.1 Parafrankia sp. Ea1.12
TGCCATGCCCGGGTGGGCCGGCGGGATCGCCCCGGGGGCGGCGGGTGGATCCGCTCGGCCCACCCGGGCATGGCACGATCGACGGCGTGGTGCTCGCAGTGGAGATCGTGCTTGTCGCGGTGGTCGTCTTCGCCGTCGCCGCGCTGGCCGTCGGCCGGTTCGACCGGATGGCGCCGGCCGTGCCCGACGGACCGCACACCGGCCTCGGCGCGCGTTCCGTGGCGGCCGACGACGTGGCGGACGTCCGGTTCGGCATGGCGGCCCGCGGCTACCGGATGGCCGAGGTCGACGCCGTCCTGGCCCGCCTCGCCTACGAGATCGCCTGGCGTGACGAGGAGCTCGCCCGCCGGGACGACGAGCTCGTCCGGCTCGCGGAGTTCGCGCATCTCGGCGTCGGCGGTGACGACGACGCGCACCCCGGCCCAGCCGCCGACCTCGACGCCGACCTTGACGCCGACACCGACGCCGACATGGCCCGGCCCGGCGATGTCCAGACGGAGCCCGCCGGGACCGAGGCGGTGCGGGATCCTGCCGCACAGCATGATTCGACCCGGCATGATCTGGAAAAGCTTGATCCGGAACGGCCTGCCCCGGAGCGGGCGGATGCCACACGAGGGGACACTCACGGCCCCGAGGCCTCGCCGTCCGGGGAAAATGGCCGTGGGTAACCGTAGTGAATCACACCAGAGTCCCTCGTTCGGAGCCGCCAGAGGCCCTCTCGGGCCACCGAAACCACTACCTCTCCGTGACCGTTGTGATTCCCCGCAGGGACGTGTTTCGGTTTGCGGGTCGGTCTCCGGGATAATCGTCGTCAGACGCAGGTCCGACGGCAGGAAGAGGTGCACCGATGGCGGCCATGAAGCCGCGGACGGGTGACGGTCCGCTCGAGGTCACCAAGGAGGGGCGCGGCATTGTCATGCGCGTCCCGCTCGAAGGGGGCGGCCGACTCGTCGTCGAACTCACAGCCGACGAGGCGAGCGCGCTGGGAGACGCTCTCAAGATCGCGGTCGGTTAGGCTCGGTGGTCACCTACCCCCGGCCCGGCGGACGGGTCCGCGGGGCGGAGGCGTCCGCGTGACGACCGCCGCTCCCGCCCAGGACGCCGACCTCATCGACTCGAGGTACCGCGCCCCCCTCGTCATCCTCACATCCACCGAGCACCCGCCGTCAGTTGGTGGGCCCGAGCCGGGCGAGCCGCCGGTCCGGGACGATACCGGCGGGGCGCCGGGCGAACCGGCGCCGCCGGCCGGCTCCGTTGGCGCGCCCGGTGTTGCCGGCTCGCCCGGTAGTGCCGGAGCGGTCGGTACTGCCGGCGCTGGTGGTGCTGCCGAGGGTACGGCCGGCGCCGCGGTCGGCTGGGACTGTTCCGTGCTCGCCGTCGTGGTCACCAGTGTCGATGGTGCCGCGGTCGTCGGCGAGCAGGGCCGGAGCGCCTGCGCGCGCGTCGGCGCGGACCCGGACCGCCTGATCGAGAACGAGGCCTTCCGGGGCGACGCGGGCGGTGTCCTCGTCGTGCCGCTGTCGCGCTCCGAGCGGCCGTGGCGGTTGTTCCTGCTCGGCGTGGGCGCCGGTGAGACCGCCGACTGGCGTTCGGCCGGCGCGGCTCTCGCGCGGCGCGGGGGAACGCGGGGGCGGCCCTTCGTCGTCGCCGAACCCGACGCCGAGCAGATCTACGCGTTCGTCGAGGGCTTCGTGCTGGGCTCCTACCGCCCGGCAGACGCCGTCACCGGTGCCACCCCGGAGGACGCCGTCACCGGTACGACCCACGAGGCGGGCACCGAGCCGGCTCCCGAGTCCGCGGAGTCCGCCGAGTCAGCTCCCGACGAGCCGCCGGCCGGTCCGCGAGCCGAGCGGATCCTCGTCCTGCGCACGGAGCGCGCCGAGAACCCGGCGCTGATCGAGGCGGTGCGCCGGGCGCGCGCCGTGGCGGATGGCGTGTGCCTCGCCCGTGATCTGATCAACATGCCGAGCCTCGTGAAGACGCCACGCTGGCTGGCGGACCAGGCGGTGCGAGCCGCGTCCCAGGCCGGCCTGGGCGTCACCGTGCTCGACCACTCCGACCTGGTCAGCCAGGGCTTCGGCGGGCTGGTCGCGGTGGGCGGGGGCTCCCCGCGCCCGCCCTGTCTGGTGACGTTGACCTACGACGGCCCGTCCGCGCCCGGCGGGAGGACTCCCGGCCACCGGGTGCTGGTCGGCAAGGGGATCACCTTCGACTCCGGCGGGCTGTCGCTCAAGCCGTCGGTCTCCATGGCCAGCATGAAGACCGACATGTCCGGCGCGGCTGCCGTGCTCGGCGCCATGGTCACGCTGGCCGAGCTGGAAGTTCCCGGCAAGGTCACCGCGCTGCTCTGCCTCGCCGAGAACATGATCGGCGCGTCCGCCGTCCGGCCCGGAGACGTGATCACCTGCTGGGGCGGAACGACGGTCGAGGTACTCAACACCGACGCCGAGGGCCGGTTGGTGCTCGCCGACGGCCTGGCCTACGCCGCCGCCACCCTCGCCCCCGACCAGATCGTCGACCTGGCCACGCTCACCGGCGCGATCACCGTCGCGCTCGGTCGGCGCACCGCTGGCCTGTTCTCCTCCGACGACACGCTGGCCGGCGAGCTCGCCGACGCGGCCGGCCGCGCGGGGGAGCGGGTCTGGCGGCTGCCGCTGACCGAGGAGTACCGGCCGGCCATCGACTCGCCGGTCGCCGACCTGGCGAACATCGGCCGTGCGCTGGACGTCAACGGCGGGTCGATCACCGCCGCGCTGTTCCTCAGGGAGTTCACCGCGGGTCTGCCCTGGGCGCACTTCGACATCGCCGGCACGGCCCGCGCGGACTCCGACGACGGCGAGATCAGCCGCGGCGGGACCGGGTGGGGAGTGCGCACCCTGATCGCCTACCTCGCCGGAGCCCCGGCAGGCGAACAGCCCACCTGACGGAGCGCGTCCGCGGTTCGGCGGAACCGCGGACGCCGCATGGTGTCCGCGGTTCCGCCGGCCAGCGGGCGGGCCCGGCGGGGGAGCGGGCCGTCAGCGTTCGGAGGGGCTGGCGGAGCCCAGTGCCGCGAGCTGGCGCCGGGCCCAGCTCAGGCTGTCCTTCTCCGGCATGACCGCGGGCCAGCCGGCGAGCGCGGCCTCGACGGCGTACCGGTCGGTGTCGGCGAGGACGTCCACGAGAAGCTCGTCCACGTCGGCCTGGTCCACGCGGAACTGATCGAGGTAGCGGGCCAGGATGCCGCCGGGGTGCGGCTCGCGCACCGAGTAGATCTCACCGGTGTCGACCACCCAGTTCAGCCGGTAGGTCGAGTGTTCGTCGTCCGCCGTGGTCCAGCCGTCCCCGAATGTGATCTCCTCGGACGCCCGGCGGCGGGGATCGGCGTCGTAGAACTCGCGGATGTTCATGCCGTACGCCTCCCCCTCCAGGGCACCCACGCAAACGTCGACCGAGCCGTCGCCGGCCACGCGCCGGACACCGCGACGCCAGGACGCACTAGGACGGCTGCCCGGGCTGCGACGGCTGCCCGGCAACCGCGGCGAGGGCGGTCTCGTACCCGCCAGCCATCTCCTCCGGAAGGATCAGCGAGAGCCGCAGCACGATCGTCCCGCGCACGTAGGTGTACTCCTTGGAGAGGTCACCACCGGCGGGTGCGCGCAGGGCGGCGCCGCGGCCCGCGGCGGAGGCGGGATCGACGAAGACCTCGATGGCACCGCCGCGCTCGATGGCGTCCGCCGGCGCGCCCGCGATCTCGCTGGCGCTGATGCGTTCGTCGGTGAAGGCGAGCCGGCTGGAGTACCCGCCGGGACGTCCCAGGAGGCGGTCGGGGTCGTTCTGCGCCGTGTAGACGACCGTCGTCCGTAGCGGCAGGCCCTGGTTGGCGAGCAGGATCGCGACCTGCTCGGCTGTCGGCCCCGTGCCCTGCCCCGAGCCGCCGGCCGCAGGGTCGGTCGTGCTCGCGGGCTGCTCGCCGGTGGTCGGGCCCGCGGTGGGGGTACCCGACCCGCTGGTCACCCGGTTCAGCGTGTAGCCGGCCGCGCCGGAGAGCACCGCGATTCCGAGCAGGAACGCCACCCAGCCGAGCCAGTTCTCCCGGCGCGGCGGCGGTGGTGGCTGCGGCGGTGCGGGCGGCCGCTGCGCGAAGCCGCCCGCGGCCGGAAACCCCGGCCGCGCGCCGTGGCCGCCGGGGTGTCGGTCGCGGCCCGGATGGGTGGCACGCAGGGCATCATCGGATCGGTCGGGGTAGCCGGGGCGGGCGGGTCCGCCGGATCGGTCGGGGTAGCCGCTTCGGCCGGTCGGGTCGGTGCGACCGGCCCGATCAGCCCGACCGGACTGGCCGCGCTGCCGGGTGCCGTCGTTCCGCAGCCCGGGCCCGTCGGGACCGGAATCGCCCCGGTACCCGCTGTCGGCCCGGCCCCCGGTGTCATCCCGGTGTCCGGCGTCGTCCCGGTACGAGCTGCCGGGCCGGTGCCCGGTGTCGTCGGGGCGAGAGGCGGGACGGCGCGGGCCGGAGCCGGAGCCGGGGTACCCGGGGTCGCGATAGTCGCGGTCGTCGTAGCCCGCGTCGTGATGGCCAGGGTCGTGATGGCCAGGGTCGTGGCGGCCGGGATCGTGGCGGCCGGAGTCGCGGTGCTCAGGGTTCGGATACCCGGGGCCGCGGAACTCGGGATCGTCGTACCCGGCACCGTCATACCCGGCACCGTCGTAGTCGGCATCGTGGTACGCGGAGCCGCGGTAGCCGAAGTCGTCGTCGAAACGACGACGATCCACCTCACTCCGCGCCACGTCACTCCGCACGACGTCCACTCCCGGCCTCGACCGTCACCGAACGGCTCGCGCCGGTCGGCGTGGCGGCACCCCGCGCTCGTCGCGTCGGGATGCCGTACCGCCGGGTGTTCTGGGCCGCGCAGGTCTACTTCGGACGTCCCCCTTGGACGCCCGGAGCGGCCTGGCGGCCATCGCTCGGCCAGTGCTCGTCGGCACGCGGGTCGTCCGGTTGGGCAGGATCCGTGTGGGCAGGGACTGGGACGCGCTGCCGACGGCACGGGCGTAGCGCCCGGCCCACAGAGACTAATCGGTAATACCGGTCTAATGCACCGATCCCGGTGCCGTCGGCGGGGCGATCAGCCGACGGGGGAGGACTTCGCCACGACCGCCACCAGCAGACCGTCCCCGGTCGTGAGCAGCATCTGGGTGAGGCGAACGTCGTCCCGGACGGCGGTCGCCAGCTCCCGGACGGCCACGGAATCCTGGACGCGGGTGGCCGGGTCGCCGGTCTGCCCGCCCGCGAGGATTCCGGTGAACGCCACGATCCCGCCGGGACGGAGCAGGCGGAGCGCCTGGGTCAGGTACTCGGTGCTCTCCCGCCGGTCGGCGTCGCAGAACACCAGGTCGTAGGCGCCGTCGGTGAGCCGGGGAAGCACCTCGAGGGCCCGCCCGGTGATCAGCCGGGAGCGGCCGGGGGCCATCCCGGCGTCGGCGTAGATGCGGCGGGCGAGCCGCAGGTGCTCGGCCTCGACGTCGATCGTGGTCAGGGTTCCGTCAGGACGCATCCCGCGGAGGAGCCACGTTCCGGACACACCGGTACCCGTGCCGATCTCGACGACTGCGCGGGCGCCGACGGATGCGGCGAGGAAGCGGAGCACCGCCCCGGCGCCGGGGCTGACCGGGGCGATCCCGACCTCCTCGGCGCGGGCGCGGGCAGCACGAAGAACGGGGTCTTCCACGAGGAAGCCCTCGGCGTAGGCGACGGCAGATTCCCGTGCGGCGATGTCGATGTCCGGCATGACATCCGCAGCCTACGGGAACGGGAGACAAGACAGGAACGTTCGTCTTGTCAGTGCGCCCGTGTCGACTGGGTCGAGGGGAGAAACATCGGTGTCCGCAGCGGGATTCGCCGCTCCCTGGCCGGCGCGTCGGGTACGTTCGTCGCGAACCGACCGAGAGGCGGCTGTGGCGGCGCAGGAGCTCGGGGCTGGTTCGGCCGTCCCCGACGCGGCCGCCACCCCAGAAGTAGCTGGTTGGGTGCCTCCGTCCTGGGAGGACGTGGTCAGGGAGCACGGCAACCGGGTGTACCGCCTTGCCTATCGCCTGACGGGCAACGCGCACGACGCCGAGGACCTCACCCAGGACGTCTTCGTCCGGGTGTTCCGCTCGCTGGCCGACTACACCCCCGGCACCTTCGAGGGGTGGCTGCACCGCATCACGACCAACCTGTTCCTGGACCGGATGCGCCGCCAGCAGAAGATCAGGTTTGACGCCCTGCCGGAGGACACCGAGCGCCTGGCCGGCCGTGAGGCGAGCCCGGAGGCCGTCTACGCCGAGAGCCATCTGGACGCCGACGTCGAGGCCGCTCTCGCCGCGCTGCCGCCGGACTTCCGTGCCGCGGTCGTGCTGTGCGACATCGAGCAGCTCTCCTACGAGGAGATCGCACAGACGCTCGGGGTCAAGCTCGGCACCGTCCGCAGCCGGATCTCCCGGGGGCGGGCGATGCTGCGCGCCGCGCTCGCCGACCGCGCCCCGCGCGGGATGGCGATGGCGGGCGACGACGGAGTCTCGAACGCCGCGGTGGGCCCGGCCACGGGGCCGTCCCCGGCCCAGGCGGAGACCAGCGGTTCCTGGGAACGGCCGCCGGTGGGCGCCACGAGTCCGGGTGAGAGCCAGCTCGCGGTCGACGCCGCCGCGGCCGAACCGGACAGGTCGGGGCGCCGTGGTCGCCGGACCGACCGCCGCCGAGGTCCGGTGAGCAGTGCCGTCGGAGCCGAGGGCGGTGCTCCTCGGGAGCGGCGGGCGTGAGCAGCCATCTCGGTGAGCGCCTCACCCCCCTGGTCGACGGGCAGCTCAGCCACGACGAGAGGGATCGCGCGCTGGCACACCTTGCGTGCTGCTCCGACTGTCAGGCGGAGGTAGCCGAGCAGCGCAGGCTCAAGGCCCGGCTCTCCGCCCTGGCGACTCCCACCCTCCCCAGCACGTTGACCTCGACCCTGCTCAGCCTCGGTGCTCGCGAGTACCAGGTCGCGCGGCCCGCGCCGCCCGCCCCGCGCAGGATGCCCGCGATGGCCAGCGGTTTCGTCGCCGAGGGATCCGCTCCGCGCAGGTCGGTCCGTCCGGCCGTCTCGCCGGCGCGCCAGGCGGGCCTGGTCCGCACCGGTCGCCCCGCTCGACCGGGCGGGTCGCCGTCCCGGCCAGGAGCCTCCGCGGGCCGATCAGCCTTGCTGGTCAAACGTCCACCGGGGGCCGCGTCGTCCCGGGTCCCGGCCGGGTCCGCTCGCCTCGCTTCCAGCTCACAGGGGTGCGGCGCGGCTCTGGCCGGTGCCGAGGTCGCCGTGCGCGCCGCCGGGCACGGCCGCCCGGCGATCACAACCCCCCGGCCGCGCCGGCACGGCCGGATGCGGCGGACGCTCGTCGGGTCGGCCGCGTTCATGCTCCTCGCGGTCAGCGGCGCGGCGCTCGCGGACGGGCGCGCGGCGCCCCGGCGGCCCGACCAGGGCTCGGTCCCCACGGTCGCGACCGTGATCCCGGCGAAGGCACCGGCGGCCGGTGTTCCCCGCTCGGTCCAGATGATCGCCTCGGTGTCCTTCCCGCGGCGTCCCTAGCTCCCGACAGCTCTCGACGGGCCCTCCTCGAGCCCTCCGTGGCGCCGCGATCGTTCCTCCGCGGCGCCATGAGTGATCATTTGATGGCCCGATCGGGCTAACGCGAAGGTCGTCCACCGGGCTTTTTCACTGCCGAAAAGGGCAGGTGGGTAACCGCAGAGTGCGTGAACGCGCCGACTCCCTCACGATGAGTGGTCTCGGCGGCCTGTGCCGGCGGATTTGGTGTCTGGTGGCCCTGCTGTGCCGCTCCGTGAACCTCTACCGTGTTGTCCGCTCGGTCTCGCGGGCCGCGGTGGTGCATGAGCCGCCGACGGTCCGCAGCGCCGCGAGCCGAGCACATCGGGGAGGGCATGTGGACACCACCGGCGACGACCAGACCACCGATGCCCGTCCTGGCACGGACAAGGCAAAAGCCCCGTCAGTGCCCGTGCCCGCACCCCGCTCGCGGGCGGCGGAGGGCACCGTCCCGTCGTCGGGAGGCGTGAGCCGACCGGTCCCGGCGTCCCTGCCGCTGCACGGGCCGGAGCGTCGCCCTGCGACGGAGCGTCGCCCCGGCCCCGAAGCCCGGGCGGACGCGCCGCGCCGCCCCGCGTCGGCGGCGGAACGGCCACCCTTCGTCGAGCCGGTCCGGGCCACCACACGCGGGAGCGCGCCGACCACAGGCCGCCCGTCCAGCACAGGCCGCCCGTCCAGCACGGGGAGCTCGTCCAGCACGGGGAGCTCGTCCACGACGGGTAACGCCGGGGCCACCGGCGGCACACGCGACGAGACGACCAGGCGCGTCGGCGGGGAACGGGACGGTGCCGGCCCACGGGGCCCGGCCGCTCGCGCGACATCCGGCCGGGAACCAGCCGATCGGGAGGCATCCAGCCGGGAGGCGCCCAGTCGGGCTACGGCCGCACGGGAGGCAGCCGCCGCGCCGAAGGGGCCGGCGGGCCGGCAGGGCGCCGTCCCCCCGGGGGCGTCGGATGGTGCCGCTGCCGCGAAGACTCCGCTCGTCCGGGAAGGCCGTGCCGCCCAGAACGGCTCGTCTTCTCAGAACGGTTCCGCTACCCGGGATGCTGCCGGGCGGAATGGCTCGTCCTCTCAGAACGGCGCCGCCAGCCGGGACGCCGCCGCGCGGACTGGCTCCGTGGGCCCCGAAAGCGTGGCCCGCACGCCGATCGCGTCGCCTACCGGGGATCCGGGTCGGCGTGACACCGCGTCCCGCGCGGGCGCGCCGGAGCGTGACGGTGGTGGGCGTGGCGTTCAGGGCACGGGCGCCGCTTCCGGCACGGGGCCCGCGCCAGGAGCGGGATCGGCCCCTGGCGCGCCGGCTGCCCGGGGAGGCTCCGATCCGGGCACCGCCGCGAAGGCGCGTGTGACGGCGCAGCCGCGGCCAGCGGTTGCGCGGGAGAGCTCGCGGCCTTCGGTTCCGCCACCGCAGGGCCCGCTGCCGTCGGCTTCGAGGGAGGCCGTCCCACGGGAGAGCAGCCGTGAGGCCGTCTCGCGGGAGGGCACCCGAGGGAGCGTCGCGCGGGAGGGCAGCCGGGAGGCGGTCTCGCGGGAGAGCGCTCGGGGGAGTGTTTCGCGGGAGAGCAGCCGTGAGGCCGTCTCGCGGGAGGGCACCCGAGGGAGCGTCGCGCGGGAGGGCAGCCGGGAGGCGGTCTCGCGGGAGAGCGCTCGGGGGAGTGTTTCGCGGGAGGGCAGCCGGGAGGCGGTCTCGCGGGAGACGGGTCGGGCACCGGTCTCGCGGGAGACCAGTCGTGAGGCCGTCTCCAGGGACGGTGCCCGGGGGAGCGTCGCGCGGGAGGGCAGCCGTGAGACGACCTCGCGGGACGCCGACCAGCGCGTTGCCGGCCGGCCGTTGGCCGACCCGCTGGTGGATCTGGTGGGGCCGCGGCGCGCCCCGCGCCCGCCCACGCCGCCGCCCTCGGAGCTTGCGCCATCCGGTAGGTCTGCGCCCTCCTCGGTCACGCCCGCCCCATCCGTACCAGCGACCTCGGCGGCTGGGACGTCGGGCGCCGGGAAATCGGCACCCGTCTCCGCAGCAGGGGGGGCGACGTCTGGTGCGTCCACGACCGATGCGGCCAGAGCAACGGCCGACGCGGCGAGAGCCGCGAGCGCGGCGACGCACCACCGCGCGGCCGCTCCGAAGATCCGCCACGGCCGGCGGGCGCTCGTGATCACTGCTGTGATCGCCGGACTGCTGGGGGGAGCGACCGGTGGGTGGGTGACGAGCCTGATGCTGGGTGACTCCGAGGGGACGTCGTCGCCGACGGCGTCCGCCGAGGCCGCGCCGACGGTCATCGACCCCGACTCGGTGGCCGGGGTTGTCGCGCGAGTGCTGCCGTCCGTTGTGACCATCGACGTGACGGCGGGGGCCGAGGGCGGGAACGGCTCCGGGGTGATCATTCGGTCTGAGGGCTACGTACTCACCAACAACCATGTCATCGCGCCGGCGGCGAACGCGGGTGGCCAGGTAATGATCACTATGAGTGATGGCGCCGAGCCCGTGCTCGCCGAGATCGTCGGACGGGACGCCTCTTCGGATCTTGCGGTGCTGCGCATCCCCGGGGCCTCCGGCCTGCCGGCGGCGACGCTGGGACGGTCCGGGTCGCTGGTCGCCGGCGCTCCGGTGATCGCGATCGGTGCGCCCTTCGGACTCTCGGGGACGGTCACCACGGGGATCGTCAGCGCGCTCGACCGGAACCCGACCGTGCCCGCCGAGGGCGGCGGGGCATCCGTGATCATCGGAGCGATCCAGATCGACGCGGCGATCAATCCCGGGAACTCCGGTGGCCCGCTGCTCGACGCCCGTGGCCAGGTCGTCGGCCTGAACACGGCGATCGCGACGGCGCCGGGCGGGCAGGCGCCGTCGGGCAGCGTCGGCGTCGGGTTCGCGATCCCCATCGACTACGCCGCGTCGGTGGCGGACGAGATCATCCGCACCGGGCGGGCGACCCACCCCTACACCGGAGTGTCGGCCGCCACGGTCACCGCCGCCGAGGCCCGGGCGCGCGGCACCACCCCGGGCGCGATCATCCGTGACGTCGAGCCGGCGGGCCCCGCGGCCGCGGCCGGGCTGCTGCCGGGCGACATCATCACCCGGGTCGACGACACGGTCGTCACCAGCACGAACGATCTCACCGCGGCCACCCGGCTGCACCACGTCGGCGACACGGTGACCGTGACCTTCCAGCGCAACGGAGTGGAGAGCACGGCGCGGGTGGTCCTCCAGGAACAGTCGCCCGGCTGATACCGCTCCGGCCGTGCCTGCCCCGGCCCCGTGCCTGCGCGGCGGGGCACGCGGTGGCACATCGGTGGGGTGGCCAGGCGCCTGGACGCAGGCCTGTCCCGGGGCGGAACCGCCTGGTCGGGTGCGCGCGCCCGGACGACGCGGCCGGCGGCCCAGGTCGCAGTGGCGCTCAGGACACCTGTTCGTCATGTTCGAGCCCTTCGCCGGCGGTGGCAGGCGGGGTACTCTGACCGTTGTGTTCAACGGCGTCGGGTGGGGCGAGGTAGTCGTACTGCTCCTGATCGGGCTGTTCGTCTTCGGGCCCGATCGGCTGCCCAGGGCCGCCCGCGACGCGGGCCGGATGCTGCGCCAGTTCCGCCAGATGGCGAACGGCATGCGCAACGACCTGCGGTCCGAGCTGGGCCCCGAGCTGGCCGACCTCGACCTGCGGGACCTGCATCCCAAGACCTTCGTCCGTAAGCACCTCTTCGAGGGCGACGACGACTCGCTGTTCCCGGCCTACCCGGGCAAGCGCACCTCGTTCGACTCGCTGCTGGGTGAGGACGAGCCGCCGGCCACGCCCGCGCTGACCAAGGCCCACCTGCCGGCCGGCACCGAGAGCAGCACGGCGGCCAAGGCGGGCGCGAAGCCGGCGAACCGGCCGTCGCTGACCAAGCCGAGCCCGGCTGGCGGCACGGCTGTCGCGGCCAGCTCGCCGCCGCCCGCGCCCGCGCGTGTGGAGAGGGCCGAGTCGACGTCGACCCCGCCCCCGTTCGACCCCGACACGACCTGACATCCCAGGCGCCGGATGCGCCAGTCTCCGCAGGACCCCGCTGGTAACCGGCGGGGCCTTGCGCGTCCGCCCAGTTCGTGTCGCCGCGAAGGCCGTCCTGACGGGGTCGGGATGACCTGGGTATCCGTTTTGTCGAGAAAGCCGCCGAGCCCCTGCCCGGCGGCTTTCTCGTATCCGGTCCCCGGTCGCGTTCCCCGCGCGGCGGGCCTCCACCGCGCGGGGAACGTCTCGGTCCGGTCGGGTCGGCTTTGCTTCAGCCGAGCCGGCGTTGGTTCAGCCGGCCGGCATGCTCCCGCCCGCCGCAGAGCGTCTAGCGGCGGGCGGGGCTGATGTCCAGCGAGCGGCCGGACAGGCCGCGGGAGCGGAAGGTCAGCCGCTCGGCGACGGCGCGCAGCGCCTTCCCGGCCTCGGAGTCGGGGTCGGAGAGGACCAGCGGCTTGCCGGAGTCGCCGCCCTGCCGGAGGCGGACGTCCACCGGGACCTGGGCGAGCAGCGGCACCTCGTGGCCGAGCACCCTGGTCAGCCGCTCGGCGACGGCCGCGCCGCCGCCCTCGCCGAACACGTCGACGCGCTCGCCGCAGTGCGGGCACGGCATGTAGGCCATGTTCTCGACCACGCCGACGACGTTCTGGTGGGTCTGGACGGCGATCGTCCCGGCGCGCTCGGCGACCTCGGTCGCGGCGAGCTGGGGTGTGGTCACCAGTAGCAGCTCGGACGAGGGAACCAGCTGGGCCAGGGAGATCGCGATGTCCCCGGTGCCGGGCGGCAGGTCGAGGAGCAGGACGTCGAGGTCGCCCCAGAAGACGTCCGAGAGGAACTGCTCGAGGGCTCGGTGCAGCATCGGGCCGCGCCAGGTGACGGGCTGGTTGCCGCGGGTGAACATGCCGGTCGAGATGACCTTCACGCCGTGGGCCTGCGGTGGCATGATCATTTTTTCGACCTGCGTGGGTGCGCGGTCGATGCCCAGCATCCGGGGGACGGAGTGGCCGTAGATGTCCGCGTCGAGGACGCCGACGGCGAGCCCCGACCGGGCCATCGCGGCCGCCAGGTTGACGGTGACCGACGACTTGCCGACGCCGCCCTTGCCGCTGGCCACCCCGTAGACCCTGGTCATCGACCCGGGCTGCGCGAAGGGGATGACCCGCTGCGGGGTGCCGCCCCGCAGCTTCTCGTGCAGGGCCGTCCGCTGCTCGGCGGTCATCACCTCGAGGGTCACCCGTACGTCCCGGGCGCCGTCCACACCACTGACGGCGCGGGTGACCCGGGATGTGATCTCATCCCGCATCGGGCAGCCGGAGACGGTCAACAGGACGACCACATCGACAGATCCGTCGTCACGAACGTGGACCGAATCCACCATGTCCAGTTCGGTGATCGGCCGTCCGATCTCCGGGTCCAGCACGGTCGCGAGGGCGGACTGGATGGCGTCGGACGAAGGCAGGGCTGGTGGCAAGGGAAACCTCGGTCGCGGGTCGACATCCTCGGTCGTGGCCGACCTCGGATGTGGCATAGCGGGGGGGCTGTGACATTGCGGGGGCTCGGGGTGCCGGACCGTGCTCGACGGGTCCGGCGCAGTCGTGTTCGGGATCGGCCCGCCGGGGTGTGTACCGCCGGGACGGGCGAGTGGACGGGTCACGTTGCGCAGATCGCGTGTAGGTCGTGTACCGGGTGCGACCTCGTTCCACGATAGCCCGCGCATGGGCGGCTGGGCCGGCCCGGCAGTGGGGGGCGGAACACGGTGGGGCAGGCGGTGCCCGGCGTGCGGGAATGCGGGGACCCGGGTGGCACGTTCGGCCGGGCGCATGGGTACAGCCGGGCACAGTGGTGCGGTCGGCCCTTGACGGCGCCTGAGATCCGGGCGGGACCGTACCGACTCGTCGTACTCTGATCCACGTGGGGCGGGAGAATTCGACCGTGGCCGAGCAGAAGGTGGCCGAACCCGGGAGATCCGAGTCCGGGAGATCCGAGCCCGGGCGGGCCCAGTCCGAGCCGGCTGGGTCTGGGCCGGCTGGATCCGGGCTGGCCGAGCCGAGATGGATGGTGGACGCCCGCGGCATGCGAGCCTGGCGGCAGCTCCTGCGGGCGCACGCGCACGCCACGCGGCTCCTGGAAGCCGAGCTCGAGGCCGCGCACCAGCTCCCGCTCGCCTCCTACGACGTCCTCGTGCAGCTTGCCGAGGCACCTGGGTACCAGCTCCGGATGAGCGAGCTGGCGCAGAAGGTGCTGCTGTCCCGCAGTGGGCTGACCCGGCTGGTCGACCGCCTGGAGCGAGAGGGCCTGGTGGAACGCCGCTCCTGCCCGTCGGACGCCCGCGGCACGCTGGCGACGCTCACCGACGCGGGGCTGAAGCGGCTGAGGGACGCCTCGGGAACCCACCTCCGAGGTGTGGCGCGGCACGTTCTCGACCATTTCACCCCGCAGGAGCAGGATCTCCTCGGGGATCTGCTGAGCCGGCTCGGCGGTCCCGAACCCACGCCCGCGCCCGGCACCGGCTGCGGCTCCGGCGTCTGACCGCCCGCCGCCCCGCGGTGGACGGCCGCCGGCCCCGTCGCCGGGTTCGCTAAGCCCGGATCGGGCTGGACCCGCTGGCCTTCGCGACCAGCGCCTCGTAGCTGTCCCTGGATGTCGTCTCCGACCCGAGGTCCCGCCGATCGCGGTCGCCGTGGAAGTCGCTCGAGCCGGTGGTCACCAGACCGAGATCGGCGGCGATCTCCCGCAGCCGGGCCCGGGCCCACGGTGTGTGATCCGGGTGGTCCACCTCGACGCCGGTCAGCCCGTCCCGGGCCATGGCGGCGATGATGTCGGGCCCGACGGTCTCGCCGCGGGAGGTGGCGAACGGGTGCGCGAACACACTCACACCCCCGGCGTCCCGGATCAGCCGCAGCGTCTCGTGGACGTCCGGCTGGATCTTCTCGACCCAGAAGCGCCCACCCGCGCCGATCCACTCGCGGCTGAACGCGCTGTTCACGTCGGGTACCAGTCCCGCCTCCACCAGCGCGGCCGCCACGTGTGGACGTCCGACGGTGCCCCGGGCCAGCTCCTGGACCCGCTCCCAGCGCACCGGGTGACCGGCCGCGGCGAGCCGCTCCACCATCCGGCGGGCGTGCGTGGCCCGCTCCTCCCGCAGCCGGGCCCGGACGGCGGCGAACCGGGGCTCGGCCCGGTCGAACAGGTAGGCCAGGACGTGCATCGAGATCTGGTGCCCGTTCACCGCGACCCGGCAGGAGATCTCCGCACCGGGCACCAGCGTCATACCGGCAGGTAGCGCCGCCGCGGCCCGGTCGATCCCGCCGGTGGTGTCGTGGTCGGTCAGCGCGAGCACCTCGAGGCCCGTCGCGGCGGCGAGCCGGACGAGCTCCGCCGGGCTGACCGACCCGTCCGACGCGGTCGAATGGGTGTGCAGGTCGATTCCGGAGGACGGGCCGGGGACCAGGCCGGACGTCGGGCCGGGACCGGCGGTCGGGGCGGGACCAGAGGCCGGGGCGGGAGTTGTGGGCAGCGCGACCTCCTTGAGCCGATCCGACCCACACTATCCGCCCGTCCGGCCACCCTCCGCCGGCGTGACGGCCTGTGCGCGCCCCGCCATCAGCCTGGGCAGGAGCGAGCAGAGGTCCTGGTGCCAGCGGCGCAGCTCGGCGGCGGTGGGAGCCAGCTCGTAGGCATGCTGATGGCCGGCCCGGGACAGCGCGTACCAGGCGGCGCCGGCCTCGTCCGCGGCACCCGGATCGGTGAAACTCGGCAGCACCAGCAGCTGGGCCCGCATCGAGAGCCGGACGAGCTCCGGCCGGCCGTGCGCCCGCCACACCTCGTCGACGGCCTGCTCCACGGCGAGCCGCAGCAGCCAGGCGCACAGCCGCGGCCACGACCCGTCCGCCGCCGGGGTCTCCCGCCGTAGTAGGCGGTCGGCCTCGGCGAGCGCCACCGCGGGGTCCAGCCGCAGGTCCGGCGACGGCGACGGCGACTGCGGCGGCGAAGGTGACCGCGAAGGCGAAGGCGACCGCGGCGACGCCGGCCGCCGGCCGCGGGTCAATCCAGGGTCCGGATGTGGTCCGTGAGCCGGCCGGTGTCGCGGACCAGGCTCAGCAGGTTGCCGTCGTACCCGACGTGCACGCCGTCCCGGACGGCCCGGAACGTGTCGGCGGCCCACGGCGCGTGGCCGTCGAGGCGGCGCAGGACGCCGCGGGCCCGGCGCGCGTCGTCGAACAGGGCCAGGGCGGCCTTCTCGCTCACCGAGTGCGCCGCCGCGAGCGCCGCCTCGACCTCGGCGTGGCGCGCCCCCGCACCGAGCCGGCGCCGCCGGACCACCTCGTTGCACGCCGTCTCCACCGCCGAGCGGCACATCGCCGGGACGAGCATCATCGCCAGGTCGCGGGGCAGGTCACCGGTCCGGGCAAGCGCCCGCGCGTCCGCGAGATGGCGCCCGACCGGATCGAGGTTCCCGCGCAGCCGCACCAGCGACCCCTCGCGACGGACCACGTCGAGCACCGTCGCCGGCAGCCGCAGCCGGCGCACCGCGTCGGCCAGCCGATCATCATGGGTGAGGACGACGACCTGCCGAGTCTCGGCAACCTGGGCGAGTACGCGGGCCAGCCCGTCGACCTTCGCCGGGTCCATCGACTGCACCGGGTCGTCGATGACGAGGAAACGGAACGGGCTCGCGTCGCTGGTCGCGCGGGGCAGGAACAGCGCCAGCCCCAGCGCGTGCAGCTCGCCCTGGCTCATCACGCCGAGCGCGGCGCCGTCCACCCCGTCGACGGTGACGTCGAGGTCGACACGCCGCTGGTTGGCACTGCCGGTGAGGCGCACCGGGCCCAGGTCGACGTTGCTCTCCTGGCGCAGCATCGACCAGATCTGGGCCGACCGCTGCGCGAAGGGCCGCATCCGCTCGTCCCGCAGCCGCTGGGTCGCCTCCCGCAGCCAGTCAAGAGCCTGTCGGACGTCGGCCAGCGCGTCGGCGTCGGCATCGACCGCCCGCGCCGCCCCGACCCAGGCGGTGACCCGGGCAGCGAGCGGACGCCAGTCGGCGTCGGCGCGGTCGAGCTCGTCGCGGGCGGCCGCCCGCAGGGCCTCGACCGCCCGCAGCAGCGGAGGGTGGGCGGACTCCAGCCCGTCCGCGACGGCCAGCGGGTCGGAGTCGTCGCGCAGCCGTGCCCACCGGCGCCAGGCCATGCCCGCGGCCGCGGCCAGCGCGGCCAGCACGTCCGTGCTCCCATCGGCGGTCAGCGGCCCGGAGGGAGCCAGGGGCACGGAGGGAGCCAGCGGCTCAGGGGTGGTCAGCGGCTCGGGGGCGGGTGCGAGCAGCAGCGCGACGTCGGCCAGCGCGGCGGCGAGGCCGGCGTGCACGACCAGCACGGCCGCGGCCCGCTCCCGCTGGCGGGTGACCTCCGCCCGTGTCGCGTGCCACCACCGCTCGTCGAGCCGCCCGACCCCGCAGACCGGGCACGGCCGGCTCCCGCTCCCACCCCGGCCCCGATCGCCGTCCTCGGGACCCTCAGATGACGGACCACCCGCGTGGACGGCGTTCTGGTGCTCGTGGTGGTCGAGTGCGGCGGCCAGCAGGTCGGTGAGGCGGGCCGCGTCGCCGGCCGCCGTCGCCGCCAGCCTCGTCTCCTCGGTCGCGAGCGCGCGCAGCCGCACGGCGAGCTCCCGGACGTCGGACTCCGCCGGCACCCGCAGCCCCAGCAGTTCCCGCAGCACCGCCGGCTCCCGCAGCAACGTCGGCTCCCGCGGTGCCGTCGGCTTCGCGGGTGGCGCGGTGCTCGGCGCCGGCAGGCCCGCCGCGACGGCCCAGGCTCGGT
The DNA here is from genome assembly GCF_900465275.1 of Parafrankia sp. Ea1.12. Taxonomy (NCBI): domain Bacteria; kingdom Bacillati; phylum Actinomycetota; class Actinomycetes; order Frankiales; family Frankiaceae; genus Parafrankia; species Parafrankia sp. Ea1.12. Next base: position 17,386 of record NZ_UBIZ01000261.1, read on the forward strand.
CGAGATCGGGACGTGCGGCGTCCCGCAACGCGTCGGCGGCCTCGACTGCCCGCGGGTCCGTGCTGCGCCGCAGCGCCGCGAGCAGGGCGGTGTGCTCCTCCCGCGAGCGGCGCGCGGCCTCGGTGAACCGGCTGCGCGCCGAGCTCAGGCGCCGCGCCGTGTCGACCATCTCGTCCAGCCCGAGGATCGCGTGCAGCGCATCGAACATCGCGCTGGGACGTCCGCCGAGGAGATCGCCCAGTTCGGCGTAGGACAGGAACGGCCGGTAGGTGGACAGAGCCCAGTCCCACCCGGACGGTGACCACGCCCCGCCGTCCGAGGCGCGGATCTCGCCGGCGCCCTCGTCCAGACCGGCGCCCTCCGGCCAGGTCCGGGTGACGGTGACCGGCCCGGGTCGACCCTCCACCGTGCAGGTGATCTCGACCCGCGCGGGCCCGGTGCTGTGCAGATTGCGCCAGCCGCCGCGCCAGACGGCCGCCCGCCGTGACCAGCGGCGGGTGTCGCCTGTCAGCGCGATCTCGGCGGCCTCCGCGAAGCTGGACTTGCCCGAGCCGTTACGTCCCGTGACGAGAGTCAGACCCGGCCCGGGCCGGAGGGGGAGCACCGCGAGCGGCCCGATCCCACGGAACCCATGTACGCCGATCGACTCCAGGTGGACGGCCGGCCCGCCGGCGGTGCTGGGCCTGCCGGTCGTGCTGGGCCCGCCGGTGGTGCGTGCCTCGTTCGTGGTGGGCGGCTCGCCGGGACCGGCGGTTCCGCGTCGCCGGGCCAACTCCGCGGAGAGCGGGACGTCGCCGTCCAGGGCGGCCAGGAGCAGGTCACGGACCCGCGCCGGCAGGATGTCCTGTGCCATCTGCACGGCGAGCAGGTCGAGTACCGAGTCGGGGGCCATCCTGTTCTTCCGGTCGGGAACGGGCGGGGCGAAATGTTAGACCCTGTGTGACTGGACCGATCGGGCCGGTCGTCTCAACAGATCGCTTCGGAAGGATCATCCGAGTTTCCGCCCTCGCCGCCGACCACCTCCTGACCCCCCATGCCCCCATGGGCCACCCGAAATGCCCAATTCATACCCTTCTGTGCAACGCGACACAAGCTGTTATGCGCGCTGGCTCCCGCCGCCGGGCGATGTGTGGCGGGTGAGTGAGTCCTGGCTGTCACTCAACCGCCGCGGTTCCTCGGCTGCCGTGCATAGCGGCCGGGCTGGCGCGAATACTTATCGCTTCCGGCCCCTCCGGCCCCTCCGGCCCCTCCGGCCCCGCCTCCGGCGCTGGCGCTGGGGGCGGGGGCGGGGCTCCGCGCGGACCGCCTGCCCG
>NZ_UBIZ01000289.1:0-233 GCF_900465275.1 Parafrankia sp. Ea1.12
TCCGGTCGCCGAGGTCCAGGAGGAGGTTGCGGATCTGTTGGGTGGTCCACGGGCCGTCGGGGTGGGAGGTGACCCCGAGGATGTGGACGGAGCGGGAGCCGACCTCTATGACGAAGAAGCAGTACAGCCGCCGCAGCGTCACCGCGCAGTCCACGTGGAAAAAGTCCACGGCCAGCATGGTCGCTGCCTGCGTGCGCAGGAACTGTCGCCATGTCGTGTCGGTCTGCCGTTTC
>NZ_UBIZ01000367.1:0-28215 GCF_900465275.1 Parafrankia sp. Ea1.12
CCTCCGCACCCTCCAGGCCCTGCTCGCCGTCTGGACCGGCGCCTGCCCCACCTGCCAGCGACCCTTCAACCACACACCTCCCGTAACCGTTCACCCGCCAGGAGTCACCTAACGAAGTCCTACTAGCGTGGTCGCTACGCATCGTGCCTACGTTCACGCTGCCTGTCGTTGCGTTATGGTGGGTTCGGTGACGACTGAGAGGGTAGAAGCCCTTCCTGTTCTCATATTCTCCCCACGATCGGCACCCTGAATCCGTACTCTCGTGGTGGCACCGTGAAAACCCACCGCTGGTCCGGATGCAGATGGCAGTCCCACAGTACTAGATCCGTGCCATTTAGGGTGCTGCCGCGGTTCGCCAGCCCCACACACCTGCGGGACGGATAGTTGCGAATCATGTAGGTGTTCTCACCGAGAGGATAGAATTCCCACTGCTGGTCGGGGTCTCCGTTGCAGCGCTCCAGTACCAGCGGGGTGCCGTTGGTTGTACTACCCCCGACACCCAGTCCCACGCATTTGTTTCCTGCGGCTGTGCTGACTATCAGACCGGTGGTACCGGCGCCGTGCCAGAGCTGGTCGATATGGTAATGGCAGTCCCACAGTATGAGGTGGGTGTTGTCGGCGGTACTGCCCCGGTCGGCCAGTCCTACGCATTTCGCGTCGGCCGCGGAGCTACGTATCGCAGTAGAGTTCGCGCCTTCGGCGTATGCCGCAGACGGTGCGCCGAGTGCGGCCAGAACGAGCGTGAAGAGCAGGGAGAGCAGTGTTTTGATCCGGTGAGTGGTCACAAAAAACTCCAGTAAAGGTGGGTGACTCCACGATGATTGCCGAGTGCCGTGCTTTCAGCTGCGACCAGAAGTATCCGGATGGTGGTTGCAAGTGGGTTGTACAGCGGTAGCGGCATGGTCGCGGGGGTCCACAAGGTCGTGTGACCGGAGCTGGACACGGTAATTCCTGGCGTCCGGCGCAGACCTCGTCCCGGTCAGCTCCTGGCACGGTGGCCGCGCGGTGCGTGGCCGGACTCGTAGTCCTGGCGGCCGTCGTTGAGCCACTCGTCCACCCCTCCGGAACGGAGTTGGGACCGTCCGCTAGCCTGACGCCCTTCCGAAAGGGGTACACGTGGGAATACGCCGGGCGGCATCCGCCCTGGTTGCGCTCGCGGCCATTACCGCACTCACTGCCTGTGAGAGCAATCCCGAAACGGCGGACACCTCACCTGGGCCTACCGCTTACGAACGCGCCTACGCCGCCATCTGCAACGGCGTCGCGCCAGCCACCCCATCCACCAACGTGCCCGGCCTGAATACCGCCATCGAACAGGAATCCTGGCGGTGGGGTTCTGCAAGGAAGACGCGAAGCAAGATCGGAAGACCTGGGCTACACCCGAAGCCGTGAACGCAAATTTCGGCGGCGTCGGTGCGCGGCGCGCGCTCCGCAACAGCCCGCCGGACTGTGTCAGCGTTCGACTCACCCCCGCAGAGCCATTCTGCGACTGACCGGTGCCGAACGCATCGGCCTGAGCGGCGCGACCGCCGACGAGCTCGAAGCGCTGATCTATCGTTACCGCACCGACGCCGGCACGCTCGAGTTCATCTGGTTACTCATGGCGGTAGGGCTCCCCCGGTGACGTGCTGCCATACTTTGCGGGTGTTCGACGGGGGTCACGACACCGCAGGTTCCACCGATCGCTGGGACTTCTTCGTCTCCTACACCCAGGCCGACCGCCCCTGGGCGGAGTGGATCGCCTGGCAGCTCGAAGCGGACGGCTTCCGGGTCCTGCTCCAGGCATGGGACATGGTCGCCGGCACCAACTGGACGCACGCAATGCAGAGCGGCATCCGGGACGCGACCCGAACCCTGGCTGTGCTCTCAGCCGCCTACCTGGACTCGGCCTACGGCACGCGGGAATGGCAGGCCGCGGTGGCGGCGGATCCGGACAGCGCGCGCCGACGGCTGATCCCGGTCCGGATCGAGGACTGCGCCCGTCCTGGCCTGCTCGGTCAGGTCGTCTCGTTCGATCTGTTCGGAATGGCGGAGCATCGCGCCCGCGGTGCGCTGATGGCGAGAGTCCGGGAGGTGATCGCGGGCCGGGCCAAACCGGCGCGTGAACCCCTCTTCCCCGGCCTGCCTGCTGTACCCGGACCGCGGGTGCTCCCGAACGCCGCGGCCTCACCGGCCTTCCCGGGGGCCAGCGATGAGCGCGCGGTCCCGATGCCAGACCGACCGGCCGAATTCCATGCCCTCCTCATCGGCGTTGCCTCGTATGAGGATGAGCGGCTTCCCGCGCTGCCCTGGCTGTCGGGCATGCTCGACACCGCGGCGGAGCAGCTGGAGTCCGTCGGTTACCGCACGGAGATCCACGACCGCTCCCGGTCGGGTACGAGTGCGGTGAAGGCGGCTGTCCACGGCTTCCTCAGCAGCGCCGCGCCCGGCGCCACCCTGCTTCTCCTCCTCGCGGGGAACGGCGTCCACCGCGCTGGCCGAGGTGCGGACGCCGGCCGGGATTTCCTCGTTCCCGCGGATGCCACCGTGGGGTACCAGCCTTTCTGGGATCTGTGCGTTCCAGTCGACTGGTCCAGGCCGCTCGCCCGCACCGCCGCCGCACGTGTGCTGATCCTGGTCGACGGCAGCACCTGGTTCGAGGACGGTGTCCGTGCCCTGGTCACGGATGAGGGATGGGGCGCCGGTCGTCTCGACGCCGCATCGGCTGTCGACGTCGCCTACCTTTACCGTGGGCAGGCCGCGGCCGGCACGGGGCCCGACGACGAGCCCCGCGATCCCACCGCTTGCCCGTCGCTCACCCGGGCGCTTGTGGACGTGCTCTCCACACGCCCGCTGCCGGGCACTCTCGGGGAGTTGCACGCCGCGCTTGAACGCGCGATGTCACCCCTCGTGGGCGATTCCGCCGCCCACGGGTCAGGCGAGCGACCCGGCACGCCCGACCCGCGGATTCTTCCAGGACAGCGCGCCGCGAACGCGGGCCGCGGTGACGGCTCCGAGTACGAGGGCCCCCGCTGCCTCCTGCGCCCGCTGTCCTCCTGCGATCCGCACCGATTCCGTCCCTTCCCCCCGCGGCCCGGCGGGGACGCCGCTGACACCCCTCCACATGCCTGGACGGCCGCCGCCGACCATCACCGAGCCTGGGAGCGGACGGCTGACAACCCTGTCACCGCCGCTCTCCGGGCCGCCACCGGCGCGCTGGTCGACCGCCTTGGCCGGGCATACGACGAGGCGGTCGCGGTCCTGGCGGACGATCCCTGGCACGACCCGGATCTCGCCCGCCGGATGGCCCGCCGGGTCGAGTTCCTCGTCGGCAAGCTCCCGCCCGGGCCGGAGGAGCTGTCCGCGGCCGATGCGGCGCTGCTCGTCGCCGGGCCTTACCTGCACCAGACCGTGTGGACGATCCTCGTCGCCCGAGCCACGGTCGCCCACCCGAGCTCGGCCGACGTTCCGACCGGCCGGGTCGACCGCGTCGAGTTCGACGCCTTCACCCGCACCCATCCCCGGCTCGTCCGCCGCATCGAGCGGGCACAGCTCTCCGGTGACCAGACGTCTGCCGCGTTCGTCGCCTGGTGGCTGGCCCACAAGTGGTGCGAGTCCAACGTGACGGCCCGGTGGGAGGCCGTGCTGCGGGAGCTGTTCGCCGGCCTGGGCGGCGACGGCGTCCAGGAGACTCTCGCCGCCGAGGTGTTCCGCACTGAACGGGTGGCGGAGATCCTCACCGCGCTACGCGCGACACCCACCTTCCTGAACCAGTCCGGGCGGGTCCGGGCGCTGTGCGACCTGGTGACGGTCGCCCCGGCGACGAGCGAGGAGATGCCGCTGCGGGAACGGCTCGTCGCCTACCTGCTCGCCATCGGTCAGAGGATGGCACTGGAGCTCGCGGCACTGCCGGTCGTCCTCGTCGAGCATCTCGGTGTCGCGGACGCGGTCGACCTGGGCGAGGTCCGCACGGCCCTGCGTCGCGCCGAATGGCAGGGCCGGGGCCGCTCCACCCGCGCCCTGTCGGTGGAGTGCCGGCACCCGGCGCTTCAGGTCGCCCTGGAACGTCACACCGCCAGCCTCGACGCTCTGCTCGCGGAGGCCCACCGGGCGACCGCCGAGATACCCGCCCTGGCCGGAATGCCCACCCACGCCACCGCGGACGATGTCCGCGCGGCCGAGATCGACGGCCACCCGGGCTACACCTCCGCGGGTGCCCAGTTCCGCCTCGCCGAGGACAGGGTGCAGGAGCTGCTCATGGGCGAGCAGCTCTACGAGAACCGCGCGCTGGCCGTGCGCGAGCTCTACCAGAACGCGCTGGACGCCTGCCGCTACCGCCGCGCCCGCACCGAATACCTGGGACGGACCACAGGCCGCCCGTCGACCTGGACCGGCCGGATCGACTTCCGGCAGGGATTCGAGCCGGACGGGACGCCCTACATCGAATGCCGCGACAACGGCATCGGCATGGGCTACCGGGAGATCTCCGACGTCTTCGCCGAGGCCGGCACCGGACGGTCGACCTTCCCGAGGTCGTCGAGGAGATGGGCCGCTGGGCGGCCTGTGACCCACCGGTCGAGTTCCACCCGAACAGCCGGTTCGGGGTGGGCGTCCTGAGCTACTTCATGATCGCGGACGAGATCCGGGTCGAGACGTGCCGCCTCGGGCCCGACGGCCGGCCCGGCGAGCTGCTGCGGGTCACGATCGCCGGCCCCGGCAACCTGTTCCGCATCGAGCCACTGGGACCGGGCGGGGAGAGCGGTACCAGCGTGCGGCTGTACCTGAGCCGGGATCCGAAGCGCCCGCCGATCTCCTGTGTGGACATCCTGCGCCGGATCCTGTGGGTCGCCGAGTTCGACACCCACGCCACCGAGGGCGCCGCGCTGGAGCACGGGCCTGCCGGCCAACTTGCCCCGTCGGCGCCTGTCGGGCAGACAGACCCGCTGCAGTACGAACTTCGCCGGTTGACGACGCAGATTGTCAATGCCGGTCGTGGCGTGTGGTAGTGCAACGGCGTCGGCGCGATTCTCGCCGACGGGCTGTGGGTCGGCGAGGCCGTGCTCGGTGTGGTGCTCGACCTGACCGGGCGCCTCGTACCCGAGCTGTCGGTCGACCGTAACAAGATCAGGAAACTGATGGACGAGCCGGCGGTCGACGCGCTGCTGTCGGCCGCGATACCGGTCCTGCGCGCGTCCGACGTGTTGGAGGTGACCGTCGACTGGCTCATCGCCTTCGCCTACTCGTTTCCCCTGGTCGCCGACGCCGTGCTCGAGGCGATGGCCGCCGACGGCGAATTCTGGGTCGGCACGGGCGGCGTCCGAGTGCCGGTCGCGCGGACCGGTCTTCTCGCCGTCGACAGCGGCCTCGGGCCGGTCGCGGGGCAGACCGACCGCCCCGTCGCTCGATCAGGAACGAACTTTCTCCGTAGCTACCTCGTTCCCGACACCACCTTCTTTGCTCGAATGGCTGACTGGGCGCGCGCGGAGGATGGCTTCCCGCCCGCTCGGGACGTCCGCGGCGATTGCGAAATGGTGGTTCCCAGCGACCTAGCGATCATGGTCGTCAGGCTCGAGTATTCACGGCGCATCCCCGCGCGTTACCGTGCAGTTGTTGGTTTCGTTGCTGGCAGGTTGCGCTGCCCGCCGAGGACGCTGGACAGCAGGATGCGCCGTCTTGGCTATCAGGTCCCCAGTCTGAAGAGCGTCGAGGTCGTCGAAATCACGGACCTTGATCAGGCACTGTTGAGTTCAGGGCTCGACGGGGAGATGCCGATCTGGGCGTGGGATGGCCGAGACCACACCGTCGCTCCTGGTCATGTCCTGGCCGCGGCCAGTCGCCTGTTGATGCACCCTGACAAGATCGTCGACCGCCTGCGGGTACTGGGCCTCGCGGTGTGGCCGCCACCTGGCGATCCCGCGGACGCGGCTCCCATGGACCTGGTCCTGCAGAGCGCACAGCTCGATGGGCGATATCCGTGGCTGCCGGCGGGACGGGTAGGCCGCGCCCACGTCTTCCGGTCCGCATTGCACACTGAGTCGACTTTCGTCGAGGTCTGCGCCCGGCTGCGCCGTTTCGGTTACCGGACGCCCCAGATCAACACGGCGGCCTGCTTGGGTGCTGGGGAGCGCGATGCATTCATCGTGAGCCGTGACACGGAGGGCGCGCTGAGCTCCGTCCCGGTTCCCACCAGCTATCTGAGTGGACTGAGATCGGATTTGACCGGTAGCAGGGACAACAATGTCGGGCGCCTGCGGGAACTCGGCTTCCCCGTGGCACGGACGCTTCGTTTGCCGGCCGGGTCGCGGCCGAATATAGCCGACCGTTTCCCGGTCGTGGACGAGTATCATCCACTGTGGACCGTGGGTGCGCCCATAGATCGAGTTCATCTGCTCCTGCTCGCGAACGCCGCGAAGATGAGATATCCGGTCCTGGTTGCGTTACTCGACTCGAATCATTACACGGTGGCGCAGGTATCTGAACCAAGATCTAACCGAATTGCGCGGATCGCAGAGATAAATGATTTTGTCCTGGTCAATGCGTCTAGAATTGGGCGATTTGAGATTCGCCATCTCCTCAACATGGCTGGAGACGCAGGGCTTCCGATCGATGTATCCCTCGACCTGCTTGCGGAGGTCGGCGTCGCGACTCCGGATGTCGGAGACCTGGAAATAACGAACGATGACTGCATAATCCTGAGCTCGTTCTTCGACGGCAATGCAAATCTCGTGAGCATGGACTTCGTCCCTGCCGCACAGGTGCGGGCGGCAGCCACCCGTCTGCGCCGTGAACCCGAGGACGTTGCCCTGCGCCTGCGCCAGCTCGGGCTGGCGACCGCCGATCCAGGAGGATGGGCGGCATCGCCCGTCCGTTCATCCGACATCGCCCTGCTGGCACGGGACTTCGACGACCATGACGCGTTTCTCCAGGATGGGAACGTCTCCGCGGCTCACGTACTGCGCGCCGCGGCACACACCGGGGAGACACCGCGGGCTCTCGCCGACCGGCTCGGCGAGCTCGGTTTCGACGTCGACCCGGTGGCGGACGTCGAGCTGACCGCGGCGGAGGAACGCACGGTCGTCGACCTGCTCGACGTCTCCGATGACCCGTCGCTCGACCATGGCTGGGCGGGGCTGAGCCGAGCGAGCATCCTCGCCACCGCATACCGTGATTCCACCCGCGGCCATTCGCGCGGCCCGGCGGAGCTGGCCGCCTGGATCGGCGGACTCGGTGCGGGCCTCGACACGTATGCCGGGGCACGCTTCCCCGACGACTTGTGTTTCAACGATGTCGACCTGCTCAGCTGGGCTCTGGACGGGGAGCCGCCGTGGCTGGCAGGCGACGAGATCAGCCCGGGTCACGTTCTGGCCGCGGCTGGGATTACCGGCCGGCCGACACACGAGATCGCCAGCCGCCTGAGACATCTCGGGTTCACCATCGCCGACCTCCCGGACCGGGCGCCGGACGACGTGGACGCCGTCGACGTCGTCCTGCTCAGTAAGTTCCTGGACGGGAAGGCGCCTCGGCTGACAGAGCGCCAGGTACCGCTGGCGCACGTCTATAACGCGGCCTGTGTCCTCTCCTGTGATGTGGTCGAGATCCGAGAGCGGTACGACCGGCTGGGCCTGGAGATACTCGGAGAGCCGAGAGAGCTCGACCGGGTGACTCGCGGCCACGCTACCGTCGCGTTTTACTGCATGGATACTGCCGCGTCGGAAGCCGATCTGTTGTCGCCGGCGCAGATCTTGGCCGTCGCCCAGTTCACCGGGCGTGATCCGGCGAGCGTCCGCGACTCGTTCACGGGCCTTGGCCTGCCTGTGCCGGAGGCAGGAACACTGCCCGACATGGCAGCGGCCGCGCTGACCGCCCAGGACGCCATCCTGCTGAGCTCATGTCTGGACGGGCGGGGCCCCTGGCTGGGCTGGCGCCCCGCACCGCTCGCCCACGTCATCGGCGCGGCCGGCTATCTGCGGTGGTCGCCGCGGCGCGTCGTCAGCCGGCTCGCTGAACTCAGCTGTGCCGTGCCCACAGCGGCCGACTCCGCGCTCGACATCGTCGTCGACGGTGTGGACCGGCAGCTCGCGGATCTGCTCACCGACACGTCCGACGCATACGTGGAACGGCCGGTCTCGCGGGCCGAGATGCTCGCCGCGTCGTTCCGGTTCCGCTGGACACCATCGCGGATCGTCGCGCGCATGGTCGAACTCGGATTCGACGTTCCCTCCGTTACCTCCCAGACGTTCCCCGAGGCTGGCGCTACCGGCCGGTGAGGGTGCCTGCGCGATCGTAGGGTTGTGACGCTGCTCTGTGTCAGAGCCGGTCAGTCGATATGGTGATTCTCCGGATATGACTGATTCGGTCTGATACCCGACATCGAACCCCGAAGTCCACAGGAAACGATCAATGTCAAAGGTTATGACAGGTCTGCAAGGTCGGCCGGGATCGTCCTGTTCGCACTTCTTGCCACCGCCGCCCTGCTCCTGGTGACTGCCTGCGCGAGCAGCGACCCAGCCGAGGAAGGCGGCACTGTCGACGTCAACGTCAACCCGTCTGCTGGCCGTGCGGCGGCCGGCAACAACGGTGCCCAGCAGAACACCCCAGCGGGCAGCGGCACCCCCGCCGACCGCGACACCCCGGCCGTGAGCGGCAGCCCAGCGGTCGCCGGCAAGCCCGGTACCCGCCAGGATCCCCTCCCCGTCGGCACCTCCGCCAGGATCGGCGACTGGGACGTCAAGCTCGGCCGCACCATCCAGAACGCCACCGACCAGGTCCTGGCCGCCAACACCTTCAACAAGCCCCCGGTCGCCGGCCGGCAGTACGTGATGGTGCCCCTGGAGGCAACCTACCGAGGACCCGACGAGGGCACGGCATGGGCGGAACTGGGATTCAAGTTCGTCGGTTCGAAGGGCAACATTTTTTACCTCAACGTCGACGACAACTGCGGGGCGCTCCCACAACCGCTCATCGATGCCGGGAATGTGTACGCCGGTGCCTCGGCACAGGGAAACATATGCAAGTCAGTGCCGTCGGACCAGGTCGCGGGCGGCACGTGGATCGTGTTCGCGGTCGACGGTCCCGACGACTCCGAGACGTTCTTCAGGGTTTCCTGATACCTGCGGATTGCCTTTCGGGTGCCGCTGACGCGGACGGACCGGGCAGTGGTCACGGGCCCGGCTACGGGAGGCGGCCGGTGGGCTCGCGAACCATCGCAATCCCGCCCCCGCGGACATCCATATCGTCCGCTGACCTGGTGCGCTCCGTCCATCGTCGTCCGTGGAGGTCCACGCTGGACCGCGCGCTCGGCTGTCACCTTGGTTGTCGCTGACACGTCTCGACCTGACGTGCACACGGCCATGACGACCCACACGGACCTGATCGCTGTCTCCGGAACGGCGACCAGGTCGCGTCTCTGCTGTGCCGACCAGACCGGCCTGACCCGGCCCACTTCGGCACGGCGTGGCCGCAAGCCCAACGCCGAGATCAGTGACCCGCGCCCAGCCCGACAGCGACTGCTGGACGCTGCGAACGAGCTGTTCTACACCGAGGGCGTCCAGTCGGTGGGGATCGACCGGATCATCGAGTACGCGGGCGTCGCGAAAGGCTCCCTCTACAACACGTTCGGCAGCAAGGAGGCGCTCGTCCGCGCCTATCTCGAATCGCGCCACGAAGGCACCACCCAGCGGCTCAGCGCGGTGATCGACGCGGTGGACGATCCACGCGAGAACTATCGGCATGCCGCAGACATGGATCTATGTCTCCAGCCGTCTAGCCAGCGCGAGACGGAACCTTAGACGCCACGCACCGGACAGGAATGAGGCAACGTGGCCGAGGGGGCTACCTGAGTCGACCTCCTACCGGTCATCCGGCCGCTTTCACGCCATTAGCTCAGGTCGCAGCCCGATGATTTTCGTATCAAGGTCCCCGTGCGCGGTGGACCGGGGTGCCTGTAGGCCTCCCCACGGGGTGCTGGCACCCGGAATGCCGGGGTCCTAACCACCCTTGTCGGAAAGGCCGCGATGCAGCTTAATGGTCGCCGTGGGTGGATAACGGTGTTGCTCGCGGGCGATAACCGGATCGCCTCGAAGGCGCGGGGCGGTGCTGCGCGCCGATCTGGACGTAACCGCAGTCGTTATCGCGACGGACGGCGTGAGGACGGCGTCGTCGGCTTTGCCTGTCTGCGCGAGGAGAGGGTGGCCGACCCGGGTAGCTCGGTCGCATGATTCGGAAGGTCGCGATGGACGGATCGATACTCGACCAGGAGATCGTCGCCGCGATGCTGTCGCCGGTGAAGCTCGACGGTGCGCTGACTGCGGACCACTAGGAACTGCGCCAGAGGTTGCCCAGGGCAAGCAGCCCAAGGCGCCACCCTGGCGGGGACGAACGTCAGGGTCGGTGACTTGTGCCTACAGCTGACGCAGGGTGCGAGCCCGGGCCGGCAGAGCGCGCCGGACCGGCCGCGTATGTTGCATGCTGCAATTCTACGCCGGGAGGAGCCGAGTGAGACTCACTCCCGGCTGCTGCCAGGCAGTCTCGCCGAGAGGCTGCGGGGCGACGCCCGGGGCGGCGGAGCAGACCTGGACCGGACCGCTTACCATCACGGACCTCGTGTCGGACGTCCGAGACTATTCCGCGATCGCCCCGCGCACCGACCCGGCGGTCCTTGCCGGCCGGCTGAGCGACCATCTCCAGGAGATGAACGCGGCGATCGTCAGCGAGGGGGGAACCGCCCTGAAGCACGTGCGGGACGCCGTCATGGCTGCACTGGGCAGTGCGGAACAGCTCGAATACACCCTGGTCGGGGACACGGTCTCTGGCAGTGCGGCATGAGGCCCACACCAGTCACCGGCACCGAGGACGTGTCCACGGCCGCGCCTACCGCCCCTGTGGCGCTGAGGCTGCGGGGGGTGCGGCGGACCTTCGACGCCGAACTGGCGCCGGTCCGTGCGCTGCGTGGGGTGAACCTGGAGATCCGCGCCGGCGAGTTCGTCGCGATCATTGGTCCGTCGGGCTGCGGTAAGTCCACGCTGCTCAACGTCATCGCGGGCCTGGAGACGGTGGACGAGGGAACCGTTGAGGTTGCCGGGAAGACGATCAGCGGGCGGGATCCGGACTGGGTCGCCCGGTTCCGCCGGCACCACATCGGCGTGGTGTTCCAGTTCTTCAACCTGATCGACGGGGTGTCGGCGATGCGCAACATCGCGTTGCCGGCGGCCATCGGGGGGATGCGTCGCCGCGACGCCGAGGCTCGCGCGCGCGATCTGTTGGACCTGCTCGGTCTGGGTGACCGAGCAGACCAGCTGCCGTCGGTGCTGTCCGGGGGGCAGCGCCAGCGGCTGGCGATCGCGCGCGCGTTGGTGAACGAACCCACCTTGCTGCTCGCCGACGAGCCCACGGGCGCGCTCGACAGTGACGGCGGGCTGGAGATCCTCGAGCTGTTCCGCCGGTTACACATGGACGGACAGACCATCATGATGATCACACATTCGGCCGAGGTGGCGGCTGGTGCCGGGCGGCTGGTCCATATGCGCGACGGTGTGATCATCGATGGGCTGGCGGGGGGTGCGGCGCAACCGGCCCGGGTTGGCGGGCGAACGTCATGACCGCCGCGCTGGTGCGATGATTCCTCGCTCTGCTCGCAGTACAGGGCGATGACCGCGAGCAGGAGGATGGTCCGGTCGGCAGCGGTTGGGCTGTTGCCGGTGTGGGCGTTCCTGCGGCTCGATCTGCGGTGCCGTTGGCGGTCGCTGGCCGTGCTCTCGCTGCTGGTGGCGCTGTCCTGCGGCGTGGTGATGGCCGCCACCGCCGGGGCGCGGCGCGGCGGATCGGCGGTGGACCGGCTGCGCGACTCCAACCTCGCCGCCACCGTCCTGGTCGCGCCCAGGACGCCAGGGTTCGACTGGGACCGGGTGCGTCGTCTGCCGGGGGTGGAGGCGGCCGGCACCATGCTGCTTACCGTCGACTTCCACCTCAACATCGAGGGGGTCGGGACGCTTGACGGCGAGGACTACTGGTATCCGGTTGGCGACGCCGAGCTGACCCGGACTGTCGAGAGGGCGGTGGTACTCGCGGGCCGGCTCGCCGACCCGACGCAGGTGGGCGAGGCGATGGTCACCGAGTCGTTCGCCGAACGCCATCACGTCGGGGTGGGCGACACGGTCACCGCCCGGCTGTTCACACCCGGGGAGACCGACGCGTTCCTCTCGGGCAACGTACTCCACGCCGCCAGCGGCCCGCGCCAGCCGCTGTGGATCGTCGGCGTGGTGCGCTCGCCGGCGATGAACAACTTCACCCACCACAGCGTGATCATGACGACGGTGGCGTTCACCGACGCCTACCGCGCGAACCTGCTCGGTGCGAGTGGGCACCGGGTCGACTTCGCCGCGGTTCGCCTCACCCACGGAGAGGCCGGTCTCCGCGACTTCCAGCGTCGGCTCGCCCAGCTCACCGGGCAGGACGACATCCAGTTCCAGAACCTGGTCGAGGAGGCACGCGACGCGAAGGGGATCACCGGGTTCGAGCGGAACGCCCTACTGATGTTCGCACTCACAGCCCTGGTCGCCTCGGCCGTCGTGCTCGGTCAGGCCGCCGCCCGATACGCGACGGCGGCCGCTGCTGCCCAGCTGCGGGTCCTGCTGGCGCTGGGAATGACCCGGGGGCAGGCGACGGCGGCCGCGGCGGGCGGACCGGCACTCGCCGCGACGGTGGGAGCCGTCGTGGCGTCCGCGGCCGCGGTGGCTGCTTCGGGAGCGTTCCCGATCGGCACCGCAGCCGACTACGAGCCCGCCCCGGGAAGGCATGCGGATCTGGCTGTGCTGGCCGGGACCGCAGTCATGGCGGTGGCCCTCGTCACGGCCGCGGCGGCACTCGGCGCCTGGTCCGCTTTCGTCAGGAAACGAGTCGCCGCCGCACCCCCCCGGTCGATGGTCGTCGACGCCGCATACCGGCTGGGTCTGCCGGTACCGGTCCTCATCGGTGCCCAGTTCGCCCTCGAGCCCGGTCGGGGACGCGCCGCGGCGCCGGTCCGGTCGGCCCTGATCGGCGCCGTGCTCGGCGTGCTCGGAGTGCTTGCCGCGCTCACGTTCCACACCGGCGTCGCAGATGCCGCGGGCAACCCCCAGCGGTTCGGTCACACGTACCAGATCGAAGGCTGGGTCGGCTTCAACGGCGCGGACTTCGCGCCGACGCGGCAGGTCCTGGACGCGTTCACGGCTGATCCGGACGTTGTCGCGGTCAACGACACCCGGGTCGGTGTGGCCACGGTGAGCGGGCTGCCAGTCCACGTCTTCACCCACCAGCCGGCGGTGGCAGGCCGGCCGTTACCGACCGTGACGCTGTCCGGGCGGATGCCGGTGGCGCCGGATGAGATCGCGCTGGCTCCGCAGACCGTCCGGGAGACCGGCGCGAAGGTGGGTGACACGCTCACCTTCGCCGGAACGGCACGGGCGCCGATGCGGCTCACCGGCGTCGCGCTCGTGCCCGAGGGAGGAGTCAGCTACGCGAAGGGCGCGTGGACCACGGGGGACGGTTACCGGGCGCTGTTCCCCGGCGGCTCCTTCACCTACCACCAGATCCACGCATCGCTGCGATCCGGCGCGAACGCCAAGGTGGTCTCCCAGCGGATCTCGACGGTGCTCGGCGGGCAGAACGCCGCAAAGTTCGGTCCGGCCGGCCTTCCCCGGGAGGCCCAACAGCTTCGTAACGTGCGCGGGCTGCCGCTGGCGCTCGGCGTTTTCCTCGCCCTGCTCGCCGTCGCCACCACCGGACACACGCTGACGGCTGCGGTGCGGCGGCGCCGGCACGAGGTGGCTGTGCTGCGCGCGCTCGGGCTCACCCGGCGGCAGAGCCGACTGATCCCTCTCGCCCAGGCGATCACACTCACCCTCACCGGGCTGCTGTTCGGCGTGCCGCTGGGACTCGCGCTGGGCTGGACGATGTGGCGGGCGGTGGCGTCGAGCATCCCGGTCCTCTACGTGCGGCCGGTCGCGCAGCTCGCCCTCGCTCTCGTCGTCCCGGCGACGCTGCTGATCGGCAGCCTGCTGGCCGCCCTGCCGGCCCGCCGCGCCGCCCGGATCAGCGTCGGCGAGGCCCTGCGTGCCGAGTGAGGGCGGGACGGCCGGGCCGAGGCGGTGGAGGCGGTGGGCCGATCAGGTCGTGCCGAGCGTGGTCGCGGCCGTGGCCGTCGTCGCGGCAGTCGTCCTCGCCGCCGTCCGGGGGCCCGAACCGCCGGGCGTGATCGCCGCGCTGCTGAGCACCGGCTGGCTGGCGGTGACCGTGGCCGCGGCGCGCGCGGGTCGTCCCGGCCTCGCCCGGGGTGCCGCCGTGGTCACCGCGCTCCAGACGGCGGTCGTCGCGATGCCTGCCTTCGGCCCACTGGTCGTCGTCGCCTGGACCTGGGTCCTGCTGGCCGTCCCACACGGAAGGCTGGCGAGCACCAGCCGGCGGGCGATCGGTGCTCTCCTCGTCGCCGGCGCGCTCAGTTGGTCGGCCGCGCTGGCCACCGCCGGCCTCGACACAGCCGCTCCCGCTGGTGCCCTTACCGGGGCGATGGCCGGCTGCGCGGCGCTGACCGGCTTCGTCGGCGCGGCCCGCGCGGACCAGCAGGCGCGCTGGACGCTGCTGTGGGCAGCCGCCGGGGGGCTGATCGCGGTCGCCTGCGCCGGCGTCGCCGGTGCCCTTCTCCTCCTGGTCGGCACCCCAACACAGCCGATGTTGCCGGCCCTGGCCGGCATGCTGGCGCTTCCGCTCGGTCTCGCCGCAGGTATCTGGCCGCGAACGGCAGAGCTGGCCCCCCGGGCGCTGACCGGGGCACTCGTCGTCGCCGGGCTGACCGTACTTGCCGACATCGTCTACCTGGTCACCGTGATCGGTATGGGCCACCGGCCGGTCGGCGGCGAGCGGACCGTTCTCGGGCTGTCCCTGCTAGCGGCCCTGGTGACAGCGGCACTCGCCTGGCCGGCCCGGGCCCGCCTGGTCGACGCCGCCGAACGGGCCCTGCACAGCGCGAGACCGTCCCCACAGGAACTGCTCACCACCTTCAGCGCCCGGATGACCAGAGCGGTCCCCATGGACGAGCTGCTGCTCCAGCTCGCCGAGCTGTTACGGGCCACGCTGGGGCCGGCAGGAGCCGAGGTGTGGACCGGGACGGAGGGAATCCTGGCCAGGACGGTCTCGGTGCCAGAACGGCCGCCGGCAGCCATCGAGCTCAGCGAACAGCAGCGGACCGTGGTGGCCCAGGCCCGGGCCGCGGGTACCAGATGGCTCGCGATCTGGATTCCCGGCCTGCTCACCGGTCCGGCCAGCACGGCCGGTTCCACCAGTGCCGGTGCGGCCGGTGCCACTGGTACGGCCGAGCCCGCCCCGAGGCAGTCCGGCGTCACCGCGCCGGCCGACAGCGCGGGCGCCGGCGTCGAGCTGGTGCGAGCGGCGCCCGTCACACACTTCGGGGAGCTGCTGGGCCTGCTGGTGGTCCGGCGGCCGCCGACCGGACCCCCGTTCACCGCCCAGGACGACCGCATCCTCGCCGAACTCGCCCGTCCGGTGGGCCTGGCCCTGCACAACATCAGCCTGGACACGGCCCTGCAGACGTCCCTGGCGCAGTTGCAGGAGCGTAACGCCGAGCTGCAGGCATCCCGAGCGCGAATCATCGGCGCCGCCGACGCCTCCCGCCGGCAGATCGAGCGGGACCTGCACGACGGTGCCCAGCAGCATCTCTTCGGCATCTCGGTGAAGCTCGGCATGGCCGAGCAGATCATCGCCGCCGACCCGGCCGCGACCGGACCGCTTCTGGCGGAGCTGCGCAGTGACGTGCAGGCGGCGACCGCGGCGCTGCGTGAACTGGCACACGGCATCTACCCACCGCTACTACGCGACCACGGCCTCGCGCCGGCGTTGCGTGCGGCCGCGGCCCGCTGCCCCCTGGAATGCTCGGTGGAGGTGACCACCGCGCGGTATCCGTCCGCCGTGGAGGCCGCCCTCTACTTCTGCTGTGTCGAAGCGTTGCAGAATGCCGGCAAGCATGCCGGGCCGGACGCGCGGGTCCAGGTGCGGGTGGATGCCGACGGCGAGGATCTCCGGTTCTCGGTATCCGACGACGGCGCAGGTTTCGACCAGACAGCCGTCAGCGGCCACGGCTTCGTCAACATGCAGGACCGACTGGGGGCGATCGGTGGCACGGTGGAGGTGGTCTCCACACCCGGCGCCGGGACCACCGTGCGCGGCCTCATCCCCCGGGCGAACCCCGAAGGTATGACCCGCGTTGCCCGGGCAGAAGGCGAACGTCCAGGCGGGTAGGGGTCCGGCCGCCTCAGCTCCGGCGACTGAGCTCCAGCAGGATCGCGGGCGTGAGATCATCCTTGCGGATGTAGCCGGCGGCACCGCAGTCGTCAGCCCCCGGCGGCAAGTCCTCGACGGCATAGCTCGACATGAGCAGCACATTCACCGTCGGATCGCCTGCGATGATCCGCCTGGTCGCCTCGATCCCGTTGATACCGGGCAGATAGACGTCCATCAGCACGACAGCCGGCCGGATCTGCCGGGCGAGGATGACGCCTTCCTCGCCAGACGCCGCCTCGGCCACCACCCGCCAGCCGGGTACCACCCCAACCAGGGCGCACGTAATTCCCCGGAACAGCTCCTGGTCGTCGACGACGAGCACCGCGACCGCGCCGCCCTCGCCGTTCACTGCCATGCGTCCGATGGTGCCGGTCGGGTCCGCCCCGGAACAAGGGTGCTGGCACGACTCCGGCGGAGGGCCAGGATAGAGCCATAGCCCAGGTACCGATTCAGGACGCCGTTTCAGGGCCCGGCGTCCTGCTGCTCCGCAAGGTAGATGAGGACAGCCTTGACCCGCCGGTTGATATCCGGCTCGGTGGTCAGCCCGAGCTTCGCGAAGAGGGCGTTGATGTGTTTCTCCACAGCCCTTTCACTAAGAAAGATCGCGGCGCCGACCGCGGCGTTGTTCTTTCCCTGCGCGATCCGGGACAGGACCTCCCGTTCCCGCGGGCTGAGCGAGGCCAGCACCGATGCGCGGGTGGACGTCCGGGCCGTGACCAGCGCCTCCACCACCACCGGGTCCACCACCGAGCGACCGGCGGCGACCGCGCGCACCGCATCGGCCAGGTGCTGCGGCTCGCCGACCCTGTCCTTCAGCAGGTACGCCCGGCCCGCGCTGCCCCGTTCGAACAGGCTCAACGCATACTCCGGGCTCGTGTACTGGGAGAGCACCACCACCCCGACCCGGGGGTGGCTGGATCTCAGGAGGGAAGCCGCACGGATGCCTTCGTCCGTGCCGGTCGGTGGCATTCGCACATCTGTCACCACGGCGTCCGGCCGCTCAGCCTCCACCGTGGCGAGAAGCCCCTCCAGATCGCCACAGGACCCGACGACGGTAATGTCGGCCTGAAGATCCAGAAGTCGGCGCACACCCTCACGCATCAGCAGGGAGTCGTCGGCCAGGACAACACGTAACGCCACCCCACCAGCTTAGTGATGCGACCCCCCCGATGCCTGGTCATCCGGCCACCCACCCTCAGCGGCTGGGAACGTCTGCGTGCCATGCGCCGCCGGCGCGACGAGCCGCCACCGCGTCGGCGGTCCTCCACGAAACCGCGCTTATGCGCCATCCCCGGCGAGGTGGTGGAAGCCAGAAATCCGGGTGGTAGCACCCGGACCGTTTGACCGACAGGCACCCCTGGGCGGTGCCTGTCGCGTTCCGTAACGTCACTCGCTGCTCCAGCAGTCGCCGATGTGCAGTCAGGGAATGAGCGGGGAAGCCCGATGCTGGGTACCGAGTACATTGTGGTAGCGGTCGTCCTGCGGCTTGCGGCGGGTGTGAGTTATCTGGCGATGACCTGGCGGGGAACGGCCCGGCCGAATCCGGTCAGCTGGCTGTGCTGGGGCGCGACGCCGCTCGTCGCGTTTGCTGCGCAAATTCAGGACGGGGTGACCTCGGCGTCCTGGGTTACGCTGTCACTCGGCGTCGGCCCGCTGCTGGTCTTCGCGGTCTCGGTCGGGAGAAACACCGCCTGGCGGGCAGGTCGGACCGATATGATGTGCGGTGGATGCGCGGCGTTGGGAATTGTTCTCTGGCAGGTCGCCGACAACCCCGGCCCGGCGCTCACCCTGAGCATCCTGGCCGATATTCTCGGCAGCATCCCGACGCTTGCGAAAGTGTATTACGAGCCCCACTCAGAAAAAGCATCACCCTACCTGATGAGCCTGCTGGGCATGGTGGTTACACTACTGACGCTCGATGGCTGGGAATACTTTGACTACGCTTTCCCGCTCTACATGCTGCTCATCAATCTGAGCATCTTCGGCCTGATCGTGACACGCTCGGTGCAGCTACGCCGCCCGGCGCCCGGCCCGCTCGAACCGCAACCATCGAACCTGGTAGGCATGCCCAGGCAGCCGGCTCGGGCCGGGCAGGCACACCACGGAACATGCCCGAGCGGGGGCTGTTGGTCCCCGCCGGACCGGTTGCCATCACGTTCGCGACACCGGCGGCCCAGTCAAGGCCGGCTTCGTCCTGCTTTTCGGCAAGGTCAAAGACGGGGCGACCGCAACCGCCGCCGGCATCAAGATCGGAACGACCGACCTGGACCCACCGGCATCGTCGCCGCGGTGCACCCGTCGTTGCCAGTGGGAGAGATCCCACACCTGGAACATTCTCGACGTCCGGCGCCTTCGCCGATTCCGGCGCTTTCTCGAACGCCGGTTTCACCTTCGGTGCGACCGAGGCACCAAATTTCGTGATCGTCCACCTGGCGCAGCGATTCGAGGGCGCGCTTGGAACGTTCACGCTTGACCTGCCTCAACTGGTTCCCCCGGACGCGCCGATGCGCGGTTCGCGGGTGGGACGTTGGCGGCTGCGGTTTCCGACGGCGCCAGGTCTGGTCGGGGGCGGGCGCGGTGAGCCCGCCTGGCTCGATCGCGAGCTGGCCCTGGTCGGTCGACTCCGACAGTGGTGGACCGCCGACCACGTCACCGGGTTGGATGCGGTCGACCCCATCCGGAGGCTATCGGGGAGGCCGGACGGCTCGCTTCAGGCGGGGCCTTTCGGATGAGGTCGTCTTCTCGTCCAGATACTCATGCTGCGGCTGTGTCGACGGTTCGACCGTGGACGAATCGACACGCATCCGCGTTTCAGGAGGCGGCACGGACGGGTGGGGCAGCGGTAGCTGCTGGGGCAGCCAGTCGGGCCCCGTCTTGCTCGGGTTCTTCATCGGGTCATACATCTGCTGCCCGGTGGCCTCGCTGATCATCTCGCGCACCCGGTTCTCGACGAGGTTCCCGAACCGGGTGGGGTTCCCGCCGCTTTGCTGGCGCATCGCGTCGAGCTCGGCCTGGGACAGCCGGCCGATGGGTTGGGAGTACACCTCCCGCTGGTAGCTGTTGACCTCCCGGACGGTCAGCCGGACCTCGCCCGTGCCGCGGTCGTAGGTGGCGACGCCCATGAGCCCCTGTTTCTCGGCCGCTGAGCCAATCGCCGCGTAGCCCGTTCGGTTCGGCTCACCGAGCTGCCGCCAGCCGCCGGACTCACCACCCACCGGCTTGATCTCGGCGACATCGATCATCGGAGCGCGTGGCCGGGCCGCGTCCACGGCGGGCGCCGCGCCGCCGGCCAAGCCGCCGGCAGCGGTCTTCGGCGCCTTGGCGCCGTTGGCTCCGGCCTTGGGTGCTTCGTTCCCTCGCACCTCGCCCTTGGGTACCTCGCCCCTGGGCGCCCCAGTCCCGGGCTTCTCGACCGTCGGGGAACGCTTCCGCAGCCCGGCCAGATCGCGAATACCATCGATAATTTCGACGATATTGACAACCTCTTCGACAAAATCCCGAACGAACTTCGCCGCTTCAACCGCCGCGGTATGACTGTCGCCCCGCTCATGGGCCTCGTAGGCATTTTCGAGGTGCTTCTCGGCCTGCGCGAAGGGGGCGTACTTCACACCTTGTTCCGCGGCGTCCCTGAGCGCCTCGTCGGTGCCGACGCCCTGGCTCTTCTCCGCCACGAAGGTGCTCACCGCCTCGATACCTACCGGATAGAGTTGCGCATACACTTCGCGCAGCTCGTTGTACAGCTCCTTCTTGCCGTCAGATTGCTGTGCCGGGTCCCCGAACACCACGTCCCACTCGGCATTCATGATGGATGCCGAATGCTTGACGATCTCCACGGTCTCCTTCAGTCCAGGGTAGGCGATCGCGGGTATCGCCTTCTCGAGAACCTCGTTGAGGGTCTCGACTGTTGGATTTGACCCGATCTTCCGATCGGCCTGCCGCGCGGCCTCCCCAATCTCCGCCGCCTTTTTCTCGACCGTGTCCATGACCGCCAAGGCCTTCTTCTCGACGGCACTGACCGCCTCGTGCGTCATCTTTTCGGCGAAGGCTTCGGCCTCCCGAATCTTTGCCGCTGCCGCGCTGTCGAGAGCTCTCCCGAGCTCCTTCGCCATGTCGAGCTGTGAAATCGGCGCGGTCGCCGCCCGGGCCAAAGAGTCATCGCCCTTTGCCTCCAAGGAACCGCTTCGCTGGCTGCCGCCGTCCGGGGCCGGGGCGCGGCCGGCCTCGGGCCGCGCGTCAGTCTGGCCGGGCTCAGGGCGAGCGAAGTCCGCCGAGAGACTCTGCTCGACCTTCGGCAGGTGCTCGTCTCGCTGGGTGACGCCGCTCCGGTCGGGCCCATGCGCATTGTCGCGACTCTCAATGCGGCTCTCGGCACTGTGGCTCGCGGCCTGGCTGGCCGCGGAGGAATGCTCCATTTCGAGTCCGTCCACCGGATACCCCTATCCGCTGTACGGAGCGCGGTCGTCGGACCTGGAACTCGTCTCCGTACTGATGTCGCGTCGAGCAGCCCGCATCACAGACCGGCCTCAGCCATCACGCGGGCGAGAATCCGGCGGCTCGTTCTCGGCAGTTTCCGGCGGTCGCCGGCGAGCATCTGTTGCTCGAAGCAGACGCACACGCGGCGGACCGCGAGTTCGACGTCGCGGGCCACCTCCGCGGGCGTCTCCGAATCGGGGAACTCGACCAGCTCGTACGCGGCGTCCTGGCAGACCTCCCAGGTCTGCTGGGCGCGGCTGTCGCCGGAGGCCGTGTCGTTCTCGTCGGCCGTGCGCCACGGGGCCTGGTACCGCCCACTGGCCACCAGGTCCGCGACGGCCGAACGGTAGAGGCACAGCGGCGGCTCCTGGGCACAGACCAGCTCGCAGACGGGGTATGGGGAGAACTCGCGGGCGTCCAGCCGGTGCACCGTCCCGCGAAATGCCGCCGCCAGCTCGCTGGCGTGCGGGTTCCCGGCCAGTCTGGCGAGCAGCAGCTCGCGGAGGCGGTCACGGAACTCGGCCGTGTCGGCGTACGACCACCCGCCCTGGATGCCACGGCGGGTGGCGAGCCAGTCCGATCCGTGCCCGAGATAGGCCCGGGACAGGTCGTCCGGCTGGACGGTGACCGGTCGCTGCGCCCGCAGCACGAGAAGCAGGTCGTCCCAGAGCCGTTCGAGCGCATCCGGCCGGGTGGTGAGAGAGAGCACCAGCCTGCTCAGGGTCCGCCGCGCGGATTCGTCGTCCGAGATCCGCCGCGCCGCCTCGCACGCCGCCGGGGTCGCGCAGGTCGACGCGCAGAAGGGCTGTGGGAGGAAGAGGTCGTCGAACGAGCCCGCGGCCCGCCACCGTCGCATGTGCTCGGCCACCCGGGTGTCGGACGGTGGAGCGGCGGAGATCGCGTCCTTGACGAGGGGAACCCGCACCAGCAGAGGTGCGTCGTCGCCGCCGCTGAAGACCACCGCCTCTCCCACGTCGAGCGAGGTCAGGGCGGACGACTGCCGCTCGTCCATCGCCATGGCGCCGGACAGCGCCGCCCGGTCGTCCGCCGCGACGGTCCGATGCGCGATCTTGAGATTCGTGTTCTTGATGACGTCGGGGGCGAGCCGGACCGGCGCCTGGTCGACGATCACGACACCCTGGCCATAGGCGCGGATCTCCGACAACAGATGGGAGAACGTCTGGACGGCCCTGCCCCGCGGGTTCGCCGTCTCCTCGGAGGCCGGCGTCGCCACGTTGGCCAGCAGCCGATGGGCTTCCTCGATGACGAGCAGGTGCACGAGGTCCGCCGACTGCCCCTGTGCCCGCCGGTGCTCGGCGAGCCGGATGAGCAGCAGTCCGATGAGGAAGGCCCGGTCCCCCTCGTCACCGAGCGCCTCGAGCTCGACGACGGTCGGCATGCCGAACAGTTCCCGCGCCGGCAGCGACCGGACGACGTCCAGCATCGCGCCCTTGGCACCTTGGCGCAGCGAGTCGAGCCGGGTGACGAGAGCGGCCGTCAGATCTCCGGTGACCTTCTGGTCGTAGCCGAGCGTCCTGATCACGTATTCGCTCTTCGCGATCAGGTCGGACAGCGTGGGGAAGGCGGCGGCCCTGTCCAGATCCGCCGCCTGGCGGCCGTCGGGCGCGCCGAGCCGCGCGTTGGTGTTCGTCCGCAGGTCCCACCCCCGGTCGACATAGACGTCGTGGAGGCAACGTTCCAGAATCTGCGGCAGGGGCGTCCACATGCCGAACGCCGCGGTGAAGACCGCCCGCAGCAGGTTGAGGTGCTCGCTCACCGACGTTCCCACGGGCACCTCGAACGGGTTGAGCACGAACGGTCCAACAGTCGGGTCGCCCGCGGTGAACACACGCATCCGCGGGCCCAGTGCCGGATGGTCGATGAGTGCCCGATACTCGGCCTTCGCCGGCTCGATCAGCAGGAACGGGACGTCGTGCGCCGTGGCCGCCAGCAGCAGCGACATGATCGTGTTGGTCTTGCCGGATCCGGTCAGACCAGCGACGAAGGCGTGGCGCGTCAGGGAGCGACGGGACACCTTGTACGTCCCGGCCGTCGGACGACGGTGTTGCAGTACGCGACCGACCAGCAGACCCTCGTCGCCTTCGACCGCCGGTCGCGCCACCACGTCGAACCGAGCGGCAACGTCGACCGAGAAACCGGGCGTCTCGATCTCTGGAAGGTGTGCGCACGCCGCGAGCTGGGCTGTCGAGAGAAAGGTCTGGCATTCGAACGGACGTCGGTAGAGTCCAGGCGGGTTGTCGCCCGGCTGGTTCGGCATCGCCCAGGCCGTGACCAGCTCGCCGACCTGGTCACGGTCGAACACCCGGACCGGTTCGGGCAACGAGCGCTCGCCACACATGACGCTGCGCCATGCCGCAGCCAGCCGCGGATAGCTCTCGTGATCGCCACCGAGGTATACGGCGGTGCGCCACGCCCCGACGGCAAGACCTTCTCCCGCGGAACGGAGCACCGCCCTCAGGAACTCCACGTACTGCGCGGTCAGCGGGCTGGGCGCGCGCGCGTCCTGGGCTGCCGACTCGACCGCGCGCATCTCGTTGAGGACCATGTTCCGGATGTTGCCGACCGTCTCCTCGCCGAGGGGATACGCGAGCACGAGAGCGCCCCAGTGAGCGCCACTCATCGAACGGATCACCCGGTCCATCGGCGCGGCCCCGTCGTGCTGGTCGACTCCCGCCGGCGCGGGGACTCCGAGTGCCATGCCGGACAGCGGCCAACGAGGTGGCAGAACGGCGGCGCTCTCCACGTCGACGATGGGATACAGGCCCCTCAGGACGGACTCGACCACGCCGATCCGACGATCCTGGATGGCGCCCGAGCCGGCCTTCGTCGACCAGGTCCCCATCTGGACGGACACCCCGTCAGGCGCGCCGAGCACCTGCAGGGCGAACGGGATGCGGTATCCGTAGAGGCCGGTGATCAGCTCCGTGGTAGGGGACCGCCACCGTTCGCCGTCCGCTGCCACCGTCGCGCGGCGGAGCTTCTCCGTCCTGCCCACGCCTCGCACCCGAAGCAGTCGACGCGCACCGGGCACAGCCTCCGTCCACGGCGCTCCGAGGAACGTCGGCCCGGGACCGCAACGCTGCAAGTAGTCCATTCGCACCGTGGTGACGGATGCTGTGGACATCGTTCCACCGTCCTCTTCCACGTTTTCGGCAGCCGACCGCGCCAGCTGTTCACGCCGACTACTGGACCTCGGCGCCGGTCGAAGCGTTAATGACTTTCTTCGCTATCAAGGCCCCGTGCTTCCAGCGCCCGGAGACCTCGACCTCGTCGCCGTCGCTGAGCCGCCCGGTCCGGTGCCGGTAGTAGTCGACATTGACCTCGACCGGGGGCATCCGGTTACCCATGGCGTCGTATCGTTCGACACGAAATCTCAGGACGCCATCGGTCTCGGACACGCCCCGGGCGACCCCGCGGACCTTGTCGTTGCCACGCCTGGCCTGCTGGTCGACGGGCTGTGCACGCTCACCTGGCTGCAGCAGGCGCTGCAGCCAGTCGGACGCTGCGTCGAACGCGCTCGCCGGTCCCGCCGTGCTTTCGGGTGCCGCCTGCCCGGGAACCTGAGGCGGCGGCCGCCACGGCAGCGGCTGGGCCCGCTTCGACGTGGAAGGTGCCGCCTGGGAGGAGACTGTCGGCACGAATTCGGCGTCCATGTCTTCGGTGACGTCGAGGTATTTGCCCGGCTGCGGGCCGACGTCCTGGCTGTCGGTACTACCGTCGGCGCGGAACGTCAGCCGCGCCCGGCCGACCCGGATCGAATCACCCGACACGAGCAGCTGCGGCGCGCTGATCGTCCGCCTGTTGACACGTACGCCGCGGGCGGGATCCAGGTCGCGGATCAGCCAGCCCTCAGCACGCCGCTCAATCTCCGCGTGTCGACCGGAGACGGTCCCGTCGCCGGGGAACGCCAGGTCGTTGCCGTGGTCCCGGCCGAGCGTGAAGGGACTGCGCGACACCGCGATCGCCAGGAGTTGGCCCCCCTGGGACAACTCCAGGAACACCTTGTTCACGGTTACCTCCGACAATTGGCCAAGATCGGCCCACCGGGTCAGCTACTACCTGCTCGCCGATCCAAATTCGACACCGTAGTGGACGGTTCGGCAGCCATCCATGAATTTCCGGCGACGCTGTAAATGTCGACTGGACGACAGCGACGGAAAACCGGTTCGGGCGGCTGGGCGGCGCCGGGCGACCGTCGCGGTCAGCCGACGACAGCGCCGGCGAAGATCCCCGCCAGGACGAAGAGCATGAACAGGGCGAAGAACGTCAGGCCGGCCGCGGTCACCACCTTTTCCGAGGCGGCAGAACCGTGGATCCGCGCTCCGGTGGAAAGGTTGGTGGTATTCTTCGCCAGCAGCGTTCCACGAGACCAGCGGCCGGAGACTTCGTCGCCGTCGTCGAGCTGACCGCTCTGGTAGTGGGTGAACTCCGCACCGACCGGGCGCAGCCGGTTGCCCATGGCGTCATATCGCTCGATGCGGAACGACAGAACGGCACCTTTCCCCGTCTGGAGGACCTGAACGTACCGGGCGGTACCGCGGATATCGCCCTCGGCGCCGTCCCGGTCGGGCACGGAGTGACTGCGCGACACCGCGATCACCCGTGCTCACCATGGGAGAGTTCCCGAAACATCTTGTCCACGCATACCTCCGACCAGCCGGCCAGGATCGGCGCACCCGCCTCTAGTAGACGGTTCGCGCCCGCCCATCGTTCCTACTGGGAAAACTATCGGCCGATCCCGCCGAGGGGCAGGGTGCAGGCCGCACGTTTCCGGGAGTGCTGGCACCCCAGACCGCCGCTAGCCGACGGAAAAGCATATCGGGACCAGCAGTCGCCTCACTCGTAATGCGACGCCACCTCCATCGCGGGCCAGCCCTATGCGGGCTCCCACTGATGATCACCCGCCTGCGGTCCGCCCTTCGCCAAGACTCGACCGTTCGCCAACTCTGTGGTGAAGCCCAGGTGGTCAGGTCATGAGGCAAGAGCCGTGTTCAGAAACTCCCACCGCACGTGTCACTGGGAACGCGTGTCCGGGCTGTCGACAGCCAAATGACCGAAAGCGTCGCTCCAGGCCGCATACCACTGGCGGAACCATGGATGGGACTGCGCGAGCGGGACGACAGAGCGCACCGTCTCCTGGTAGTACGAACGACGTTTCTCCGGCCGAGGATGTGCGTCCAGCCGCTGCACGTTGCTCAGCCGGTCCGCCAGCTTCACCAACAGTGCATCATCCGGAGCGCTAAGCAACCGTGTCAGATATGCCACCCGCACCTCCTCACGTGTCTGGCCCTCCGACGGTGCGGGCTTGGTCACCCAGTCGACCAAGCCCGCGACGCGGTCACCGAAGCGCTCGCGCACATCCTCCAGCGAGCACTCCGTGTCCTCGACCACATCGTGGAGCACGGCCGCGCGCAACACGTCGATGTCAGTCGTTCCGATCGCCTCCACCAACACACACACGACCTCAAGCAGATGCTCGGCATAAGGCTCACCCGCCGGCCGAGTCTGGTCCCCGTGCCACCGAACAGCGAAGGCGACCGCATCATCCAGCGAGGCTAGATCCTGTTCCGCAATGCGCCTGGCCAATCGCTCACGCACGGACGGCCAACCGGCCGCCGCCTCGAACACCTGCAACATGCCCCGAGCTCCCTTCACGTGCCACAGCGACCGGCAAGCAGAACGCCCTCGCACACGATCACATCAGGACACTACTAGTGATCCACGACATGCCCGTGCCTGCTGAAAGGTGGGGTCTGACCAGGGCAAGCCGGACGGCGGCGTACGGCTGGGGTCCGACTGCTGCGATCGAAACTCGCAGCTCACACGAGATTCCGCAGGCTACCGGCCGCCGAATCGGATTGAAGCATGGCGCCCGTTGGTGGTGTCCGGAGAGATCGGAATTTTGGCTGCCTCGGGTTTGAAGGTGACTCCGGGACGGATGGGCGCTGGTAGGCGGGCCGGTCATGCCGCTTGATGGTCAAAGAGGCTCGGCTGTCCGGCCTTCCACGGATTTCGTTGGGAAGCCGACCCGTACCGCAGGCGCCTCCGACGCCGAGGAACGGAAGCGGCGCGGCAGCTCTGCTTTTCCCTGCTGCCGCTGGTACAGCGACCCGACGTGGAACGCTGTGTCTCGACGTCAGGGGCCACCCCTGGATGCGCTTTCCGCCTTCGGCCATGGCGCGGTGCGGGGCGCGACGCCCCCGGCGAGCACGGCCGCTTGCGGCCGCGCACAGGCGGTCGCGCGGCGCAGCCTGCACCGCGCGCTCTTGACGAGATCGTCGACCCGTCGGAACGGGCGGAGTCCACGAAGTCGAACTACCGCGTCATGGTGAACAACCACATCCGCCCGGTTCTCGGCTCGTGCCGGCTCGTCGAGCTGAAGCACGAGGATCTTCAGCGGTTCTGAACCGCAAGGCGGCGGACGGGTACAGCACGTCGACCATGCGCACGCTGCGTTCCGTCCTGCGGCAGGCGCTCAACGAAGCGGTCATCACCGAGAAGATCAGTCGCAATGTCGCCGAGACGCTGCGGGTCCCGAAAGCGCGGAAGCCGAAGCGGAAGGTGGCCGCGCTGAGCAGGGACGACGGGCTGCGGCTGCTCGACGAAGCGAAGTCCACCCGGCATTACGCCCTGTATGTGCTGCTGGCGCTGGTCGGTCTACGCCGTGGGGAAGCGCTCGCGTTGAGCTGGTCCGACTTCGACGAATCGGCGTGCACGCTGCGGGTGGAACGCCAGGTGACCCGGGTGAGTGGCGTGAAGGGGCTGGTCGTCGGCCCGACGAAGAGTCAGGCCGGAACGCGCACGCTCACGCTGCCGACCCGGTGTGTCCGGGTGCTCTGGGCGCACCGCACTGCCCAGCACGCCCACCGGCAGGCCGCGGGGAAGCGGTGGAAGGAGAACGGGCTGATCTTCCCGAGCACCGTCGGTACGCACATGGAGCCGCGCGGGCTGAACACTCACCTGTCCAAGCTGTGCAAGCGGGCCGGGCTGCCGCACCTCGGGCCGCACGCGCTGCGGCACACCGCGGCGACGATGGCCTACGCGCTCGGTGTCGACTGGAAGCAGATACAGGGGATGCTCGGCCACACGATGCTGTCGACGACCATGGACATCTACGTGGACATGGTCGACACCGTGCACGGTGACGCGGCGGCCAAGCTGGACGGCTGGTTCCCGGTGGAGGACAACGAGGCCCCGGAGGACGGGACGACCGAGGCGGAGGGGGCCTGACGGGCTGTTGGCTGTCAAAAGAACAGAGCCCCGCGCCGTGTTATCGGCTGCGGGGCTCTGAGGTGAGGATTTCCGGTGTGGGCTGGGTCGGCTGCGGGCGTGGCTGACCGCGCCGGGTGGTCGGGCCTGGCGTGACGGGGTGGCTGTTTGGTTGTGGCTATTCCTCCCGGGTAGTCAGGCAGC
>NZ_UBIZ01000263.1:0-45978 GCF_900465275.1 Parafrankia sp. Ea1.12
CATAGAGGATCGCGTCCACGATGTCACGCCGGTCGTGTTTCTCGGGCCGGCCGTCCTTCGACGCCGCCGGCAGCAGCGGCTGCACGTAGGCCCACTCCGCGTCCGTGAGATCCGAGGGATACCGAGGAGAACGTGCCATCTCCACGACCTACCAGCCCCACCGCCAACCCAAAACCTCCCACCCCCACGTCACTCTCCGCACAGAGAACCAAGATTCAGGACAGGTACTCAGTTCCACGGCATTTCTTCAGATTTCGCGCTTTCTGCGTCGTAGCTTGTTCGGCGGCCTGGTTGCGCTTGAGGTGCCCAGGTCCGGTTCGCTGGCGGGCTGCTGCCGTGCAAGGGCGAGGTCGAGATCCGTCGGGTGCCCGAGCTGGCGAGTACGCCACACTGAGCCCTGACCACGAGGACTACCTGTGAGCCCAGATCGCGCACCGATGAGTTTCCCGCACGGCGCCGGTCTATACGCCGGAGTCCGACTCACGGAAGGCTGGCGCCATGCGGAAACTGATCTACGGCATGAACCTGACCCTGGACGGCTACATCGCCGCGGCCGGCGACGACATCGGCTGGAGCGGGCCGCCGAGCGACGAGCTGTTCCAGTGGTGGCTCGACCACGAGCAGGCGAGTGGCCTGTCGCTGTACGGGCGCAAGCTGTGGGAGACGATGAGCTCCTACTGGCCGACCGGCGACCAGCAGCCCAACGCCACCCCGGCGGAGATCGAGTTCGCGCGGAACTGGCGGGACACGCCGAAGGTGGTGTTCTCCTCGACGATCGACAAGGTCGACTGGAACACCCGCCTGGTCACCGGCGACGCGATCGCCGAGATCACCCGGCTCAAGGCAGAGGACGGCGGCCCGATGGGCATCGGCGGCGCGACGCTCGCCGGGGCGGCCATGCGGGCCGGGCTGATCGACGAGTACGCGATCGCCACCCATCCGGTTCTGGTGGGCGGCGGCACGCCCTTCTTCGCCGCGCTGGACAGCTGGGTGAACCTGGATCTGGTGGAGACGCGGACGTTCCCCGGCGGCGTGGTGCTGACCAGGTACGAGACGAGGCGCTGAGCGGGAGGCTTTCCGTACCGCTGCCACTGCGGTGACCGAGGCGCCGCTGCCGGACATCGAGGTGCTGGGGATCGACGAGACCCGCCGGGGCAGGGCCCGCTGGGAGAAGGACCCGC
Source organism: Parafrankia sp. Ea1.12 (assembly GCF_900465275.1). Lineage (NCBI taxonomy): Bacteria > Bacillati > Actinomycetota > Actinomycetes > Frankiales > Frankiaceae > Parafrankia > Parafrankia sp. Ea1.12. The sequence goes on from NZ_UBIZ01000263.1 coordinate 1,182, forward strand.
AGACGGGGAAGTGGTCTGCGGCGGCCGATCGCTGGCACACCGGATTCGTCGACGCCGCAGGCTGCGGCGGTCTGCTGGGGCAGATCGAGGGACGGGCCACCGGTGATGTGCTGGCCTGGCCGGCCGACACCCCGCTCACCTGGCGCCAGGGGGTTCGTTTCGTGGCCATCGACATGTCCCCGTTGTGTCGGGCGGCGATCCGCACCGGACTGCCGCAGGCCACCGTGGTGGTCGATCATTTCCATGTGGTGCAGCTTGCGAACAAGATGCTCAATCTGGTGCGCCGCCGTCTGACCCGCACACACCGCGGCAGACGTGGCCGGGCCACGGAGTGGAAGGCCCGGCGCAAGCTGCTGCGCAACCGGGAGGATCTGACCGACGCTGAGTTCGAGCGGATGTGGAACCCGCTGATGGACCAGGGCCCGATCGGCCAGGCGCTGCTGGTGGCCCGAGATCGAAGCCTTCCTGAACACCGGCATCAGCAACGCCAAGAGCGAGGGGATCAACCGCGTGATCAAGTTCGTCGGCCGCTCCGCTTACGGCTTCCGCAACCCGACCAACCAGCGCCTCCGAGCACGCTGCGTCACCACCCGCCGAGCCCGCGGACACCTCCGCACCGCATAACTTCGAAGACCCGTTTTAGATCGACGTCGACTTCCGCGGCCTGTGCAGCGCTGGAGACGTCGACCGTGCCGGTTCTTCTGGTTCACGGCACGCACGGCTTTCTCGCACCGGAGACGATCGGCGAGTTCCGCGCCCGCGTGCCGCGGGCCGAGATCGTCGAGATCGAGGCGGGCCACAACGTCCAGGAGCAGCAGCCGGCCGCGCTCGCCGCCGCAACCAGCCGCTTCCTGCCCGGCCCGACGGACGGGACCGCATAGCGGCGCCTGCAGATCGGCCCACAGTGTGTGACCAACGACAAGATCAGACGGGGCGACACACTGTCAGATCCAGCCTGGCCTCAGGCTTTTCGAACAGCTCGATCTCGAATCTGGCCTGTCGGAGACGGTCGTGGAGCTCGTCGACCGGAGGAGTCCATCGAGCCAGTCGCTCGCGATCCGAATCTTGATAGATGCCGAGCAGGCGCCGTTGATCGCGAGCAAACTGCGACCACGTTCCGAGTAGCAGAACACCATCGTCCGCGAGTATCTCCCGCATACGCTGGATTATGCTCTGCAGATTGTCGTTTCGCGAGAGCTTCCGATCCCAGCCGAAATGAGACAGAGTGCCCAGCATACAGGTGACAAGATCGAAGTCTCCTCTCGGTAGCCGATCCGAGGAGAAATCAACGTGTTCAATCCTGATCCGTTCGTCTCCCGGGAAACGTCGTTCAAGACTGGCCTGAGCGAAACGGACGCAGTCAGGGTCGTCGTCGATGCCGATGAGTTCTCCGCTGGGAACCGTGGCATCCCTGAAGAGGGCGATGTACCTGCCCGTGCAAGTGCCAACATCGAGATGACTCCGCAGGTTTCCCCAGCGCCCGATGGACTCAATCGCGGCTACTGCTCGACGAGCTTCAAGTGTCTTCAATCGCTCGTCCTCGCCATCGAGATCGAACTCGTACGCCGTCAACCAGTTACCCGTGTAGTCGATCCTTGTATCGGCGCTCCTGATGGAGTTCTGCATGAGTTGGAGGAAACTATCCACTGGTTGTGCTTCCTGCCATAGGTCATCGAAGTAGGTTTCAGCCGCGGCTAGGTACGACGCAAACTCGCGCGTCGTCGCACAATGACTTTTCACGCCGCGAATACTTCCCATACTACCACCCTGGAAAGAGTCCACTCGGAACTCGTCGTAAATTGCCAGCTCGTTGTCGTAGGGGTCATCAATCAACCCCGGCGGGAGAGCACGATGCAGGCTCCACGCATCGAACACCACCCGGACTTCAAAACCTGCGGCGATCATCGCCCTTATGTTGCGCTTGACGTGCTCAAAACGGTTGGCCGACTCGCGCAGTTCCCGTCCTCGCGCCAGTTCACGGAGATGAATGCGGTCCGCCCGGAAGGCCTGGACCACAGCTTCGACATCCTGGTCAAGAATGAACAGCCGGCGCGCCTCGCCGCCGTTGCGACTGAGCCGCACCATCATCTGAGCATTCGCAGTGAGAACACTCGGCTGCGGCCGGCTCCAAAATCCGCTAGAAAGGAACGTCGTTGTCCAGAACCGGCGCTTCACCAGAGCGAGTGCTTCCGCATAGCTGGACAACGCGCTGTCCGGGGAGTCAAAGTAAACTGGTTCGTCATAAACGTCAGTAATACTTGCAACCGACTCACCGAGTGAGCCGACAAGCTTGTCCAGCCGATTCTGCTCGCGTTCAATGGTCTTCGAGTAGCCGAACAGCGCTCCGACCGAGTCATTTGGAATTGACGTGCTAAGTTTGTTCCTGCGCAGAGATTCCCATCGCTCCTTGATCCGGCGGGCACATCCTTCCAGCGTCACGCCGAGCTTTATATCGTTACTGCCGTCAAACTGCTCGACCGTCAGACCGACCAGATCCGTCGGCAGTGTCACTCCCTCCTCTAGAAGTACGCAGACCCGATCCCGACCCAGCCCAGCAACAAAGAACCCATACTCCAGGATCACGTTGTCGCGACTTGAAATGAAGTCTCGTTCACCTCGGGCGACTTCGTCGTCCGCACCGAAGATAAGTATTGCGGCATCGACGGTTCTGAGTTCTTTCTGCAGAACATCGAGGATGTAGGCCCCCGGCGGAAATACATTTCGCCAGAGGTGTAGCTCGAACCGGTCGACCAGCTCGGCTGCCAGCGTGTTTACGATTCCCCTGTTGACGGACTTCCCTGAACTACCAATGAAGATCGTTGGGCGCCATCCAGGAACATCTGAGCTGGAACCGACCACAGTCAGCACCTCCGAAGGCCTACTTGCTCACAGTTGGCGCGACGATATCGTGGCCGATGGCCTCAATATCCCGAAACCTGTCGTAATCGCATTAGGAAACACATTGGTGACTACAGGTAATCGGACGATCCCTATTCCGTTTCCGTTGCGGCCCCCTCGGGGAACCACACCCGACACAACAACCGGACATCAGGGAGAATCTGCACCAAAGGGGCAGCTGGCTTCACGGGCGAGGCAGGCGACGACCCGGGGTCGCGCGTCAGGGACGGACGTAGGGAGCCGTGGATGCAGGTCACTGCGCCACGGACGGTCACTGGGATCTACCGCGCACCCTTCTTGCCCAGCGGCCGTCGCCCGACCCTCCGGCCCAATCCCGCAGATGAGGGTGCTTGCGAAACAAGGGCCGGAGGATCTGATCGCGGCCGGCGTTTATCATCTGGGTGGGCACTGAAAATCCTCCCGAAGAAGATCGGGTATCATTTCGGGTTGCTGCACCCGCGTCGCCGGGACCAGCTTGCAGTCGAATGAACCTCGACCCCTTAGGCCCACCAGCGAGAGTTACACCCCAGCAGAATCAGAGAACAGGACGCGCGCGGGATGGCAGCCAAAAAAGGACCACCACTCAAGCCGAAGATCACCTTTGGCAAGTTCGAGAACATTGACATGCGCGTAGCGCGAGTGATCTCGGCTCCACTGGCCGAGGGTACAAGGTTTCCGTGCCGTGTCATCGAACTGGATCTGGGGAGTCTCGGAATCCGTCACTCGGTAGGTCAGTATGCGCTGCTGTCAGAGGATGAACTGGTCGGCAGAAATGTCATCGTGTGCGCGAATCTCGGCTCACGAGAGATAGGTCCGTACACCTCAGACGCCCTGGTACTTGGGGTTCCCCATCCGGATGGCCCGGAAGATCAGGCGCAAGCTGCTCCACTTTTCGCCCACGAGAAGGCCACACCAGGCGATCAGGTCTACTGACTCTGCCTCACGATCTTCCAGTCGAGCAGGGCCCCGTGGCCCGAGGCCGCTGCGCCCGAGCCAGCCACCCGCAAGGACGGAGCGGCCGCTACCGAGGCGTGTACACGTCCGGCCAGGGGGCGGCGGGCATGGCGGCGCCGATGTTGCGCCCCAGGTCAATCCGCCGCAGCCGGGTGCCGGACAGCTCGTACGCGTCGAGGTAGACGTCGCCGGTGTAGCCGGCCTGGGAGTTGTCCTTGGCGTTGGACGGGTCCCACCTGACGACGATCTCGTACTCGCCGTCACCGTCGAGGTCGCCGACACTGGCCTCGTTGGCGCTGTAGGTGTAGGAAGCGCCGTCCGGGGTCTGGCCACCAGCCGGTATCTGCAGCGGGACGTCCGGATATCCGCCGCCCAGCCGCAACGCGGGCTCGGAGGCGGGCGGCCGATCTGGCGGCCGATCTGGTCCTCGAACCCACCGCCCGGCCCCAACCGGCGGGACCGGCGGGAGACCCCTTGAAGATCAGCTGCCGATGACCTTGCAATACTCGCGCGGGCCGTCGTAGTCGTTCACCGCGTAGTGCCACGTGGCCTGGTTGTCCCAGATCACGAAGTCCCCCGGCTTCCAGCCGAAGCCCACGGTGTGGTTCGGTGAGGAGGCGTGGGCCAGGAGGAACGGCAGGAGGGCTTCTCCCTCAGCCGGGCTGATTCCGGTCAGGCGGAGGGCCGACGAGCTGATGAAGAGCCCCTTACGGCCGGTATGCCGGTGTGTGCGCACCACCGGGTGCTCGATGGTCTCGGTCACCGGCGGCCGGTTGTAGGTCCCGTCCCCCGGGTAGGCGCTGTACACGGCGTTGACCGATTCCAGGAGCCGCTCGAAGGGCTCGGACAGGCCGTCGTATGCCGCCTGCAGATCGGCCCACAGCGTGTGACCGCCGACCTCCGGCACGACCTGATAGGTCAGTGACTCGCTGTTGAACGGAGGGTTCCGCCAGGTTCCGCCGACGTGCCACGTCGCGGCCGTGCCCGCCTTCACGTGCGCGTCCGGTGAGAGGTTCTGGCCACGGAACACCAGGACCTTGTGCTTCCAGAAATCCTCGCGCAGGGCTTCGGCGGTGGCGTCGTCGACGCCGTCCGCCAGGTTGACACCGACGATCTCGGTGCCGAGGACCGGGCTGGCCCGGCGCGTTTCGTAAGGCGCGGTTCGGGTGACGGTCACCGTGACCCCTCTCTGTACGGGACATCTGGAACTCGATCGCGTGCAATCCTCACCGGAGCGACCGTGCCTGGACGGCGGACCAGCGGCTGGGCGGGAGAGACAGCCCGAGGTTCTCGCGCAATGTGCGGCCGGTGTACTCGGTACGGAACAGGCCGCGGCGGCGCAGCTCCGGAATCACCAGGGTGGCGAAGTCGTCGAGCGTGTCCGGGAGATAGGGGAAGACGACGTTGAAGCCGTCCGCGCCGCGGCCCTCGAACCATTCCTGGATGTGGTCGGCGATCGACTCCGGGGTACCGACGATGGTCCTGGTGTCACGGGCGAGCTGGTGGGCGAGCTGGCGGATGGTCAGGCCGCCGGCCCTGGCCCGCTCGACGATGTGCCGCTGGGCGCTCCGGCTCTGGTTGGAGGGCGGCAGGTCCGGCAGCGGCCCGTCCAGCGGATGGGCGGTCAGGTCGACGCCACCGAGCCAGTAGGCGAGGTCCGCCAGCGCGACGCGCGGGTCCAGCAGCGCGGTCAGCCGTTCCAACTTGTCCTCGGCCTCGCTGATCGTGCGGCCCACGACCGTCGACAGGCCGGGCAGCACGACCACCTCGTCCGGGTTCCGGCCAGCCGCCTGGGTGCGCGCCTTCAGGTCGGCGTAGTACGCCTGCGCGCCCGCCAGGTCGGGATGGTGGGTGAACACCACGTCGGCGACCGAGGCGGCCAGCGCGCGACCGGCGTCCGACGAGCCGGCCTGCACGATCACCGGACGGCCCTGTGGCGGCCGCGGGATGTTGAGCGGCCCGGTCACCGCGAAGTGCTTCCCGCGGTGGTCGAGGCGGTGCAGCCTGGCCTCGTCGAAGTAGATGCCGGTCTTCTGGTCGCGGAGGAACGCGTCGTCGTCGAAGCTGTCCCAGAGACCACGGACGACGTCGACGAACTCCTCCGCCCGCCGGTAGCGCAGGGCATGGTCGAGGTGGGTGTCGCGGCCGAAGTTGCCCGCCTCCAACGGGACGACCGAGGTCACCACGTTCCAGCCGGCGCGGCCTCCCGACAGATGGTCGAGCGAGGCGAACTTGCGGGCGATGTGAAAGGGCTCGTTGTACGTGGTGGTCGCGGTCGCTACCAGGCCGATCCGTTCCGTCACCGTTGACAGCGCGGCAAGCAGGGTGAGCGGCTCGAAGCGGTCGGCGCGCGCGGTGCGCCGCAGGGAGTCCAGGTCGTGGCCCCAGATCGCGACCACGTCCGCGATGAACAGCGCGTCGAAGGTGCCGCGTTCCATCGTCCGGGCGAGCCGGATGTGAAAAGGCAGGTCCAGCTGCCCGTCCGGCGGCGAGAGCGGATGGCGCCAGGCCGCGATGTGCCCACCTGAGCCGTGCAGCAACGCCCCGAATGTCAGCCGCCGCGGCCTCCCCGCCGTGCCATCACCCGCCCGAGTTTGCACCTGGCCATTCATCGGACGGCCCCGACCACACCGCCAGTGCTCGCCACGGCACCGCCTGTCTGCCCGCTCGGGGCTTTCCTCACGCGAACGCTGCCGGCATTCCGACCACCGGACCACCGGACCACCGGACCCGCCGAGCGTCGCATCGTGGCGTAAGCACCGTCAACCACCGGACCGATTACTACTGAACTACTGCCGAAATGTTTCTCCTCTTTGACTGCGAAGAGGAATCCCATCCGGCGGAAAGCAGCGCCGGCCCCGACCGGAACACAATGCCGCATACCTGTCGCCTTTGATCCTTCCCCATGTTCCCGGCGAGGTACCCGCCGAGCACCGCGGGTCCCTTCCGACGATGCCCAGGGAGCGCACGGGCCGCGGCCGGTTGCGTCGCAGTAAGGTGAGGCACCATGAAGGTCGAAGTCTGGTCCGACATCGTCTGCCCGTGGTGCTACATCGGCAAGCGACGGCTGGAGAAGGCACTCACCCGGTACGAGCACGCCGACGAGGTCGAGGTCGTCTGGCGCAGCTTCCAGCTCGACCCGACGCAGCCACGCGGGGAGAACATCCCGACCTCCGAGATGCTCGCGCGCAAGTACGGCGTCACCCCGCCCGAGGCCAAGGCCATGAACGACCGCGTCAGCGCACTGGCCGCCGAGGAAGGCCTGACCTACCACCTCGACCGGGCCGTCACCGCCAGCACCTTCGACGCGCACCGCCTCATCCACTTCGCCGCCACGTACAACCTCGCCGGCGCGACGCAGGAACGGTTGATGCGCGCCACCCTGACCGACGGCGCGGCCGTCGACGACACGGACACGCTCGTCCGACTCGCCACCGAAGCCGGCCTGCCGGCAGACAGAACCCGCGAAGTCCTCGACGGCGACGCGCACGCCGACGACGTCCATGACGACATCCGCCAGGCCCGCGCGCTCGGCATCAGCGGCGTGCCGTTCTACGCCGTCGACCGCACCTACGGCATCTCCGGCGCCCAGCCGGTGGAGACCATCCTGGACGCCCTGCGTCGAGCATCGTCCCCGGTCGCGTCCTGACCTGATGGTGGTGGGAGCCAGCATCCGAACTGGTGCGTCGCCGAACTGTTTGCTGTGCGCCCTCGGCCGGGCCGCACCGGCCATGCTCCCTCAGCGAGACGCGGTCCGGGCTTCGGCGAGCGCCCTTCGGCTGAGCTGATCGGCCGCCCGGGTCGTCTCCGGCAGCCGGTACCTGGGGCACAGCTCCAGTACCCACCGGCAGGCGGAGTCAAGGTTGGTGCGGTGCCCGACCGAGACGTACACCTCGCGGACACCGTCACGGGTCCGCAGCGCGGCTCCCACCGGCTCGCCGTCGAGAATGATCGCCGTTCGGTCTCCCCGACGCGGCCCAGGCGTTGAGTGGTCGCCGACAAACGGGGTCTTCGCCACGCCGATCGTCGGCAGGTCCAGGGTGACACCGAGATGACAGGCCAGTCCGAACCGTCGGGGGTGTGCGATGCCATGCCCGTCGCACACCAACAGATCTGGCGGCGCGGCCAACTGCGGGAGAACGGTTTTCCACGCTTCGAGCAGCGGCGGCATTTCCCGGAACGACAGCAGACCCGGAATGTAGGGAAACGCCGCCCGACCTACCACCGCGGCTGATGCGATCACCTCCCAGCCCGGCGCGGCGAGAACGACGACCGCGCCCGCGACCAGATCGGAGTCGGTGTCGTACGCGACGTCAAAGCCAGCCGTCGTCGTGATCAGGTCGGGGCCGGGCACGTCAGCCTGGACGAGCCGACGCAGCTCAGCCTGCAGCGCCTCAGCGTCCTCCACCTGCCTCATCGCAACCCCCTGCGTTACCGAACACCAACTCGTGCAACCGAGCCGAATGTAGATCAGCTCAACTCTGTCCCTTCTTGGGCGGCCGTTTCCACAGGTTTCAATCTCGCGGAGCTGGTCTGGTTCAGCCCGGCAGCAGCTTTGCGACGGCGGAAAGTCCCGCGGCATGATCGGTTAGAAGGGCCGTGACACTTCGGTCTCCGGGAGCGGGTGTCCGCGGCGTGCCGCAGAGCTCGGTCAGCTCCTCGAGAAGCCAGTCGAGCTCCTCCTTCTTGGCCTTGGACAGCACCTGGGAGAAGTCGGAAAACACGAGGATGACGGCGTCGGCCGGTACCTGGAAATCGTACAAGCTGTCATGGAGGGCCGACCAGTTACCACCGAAATAGGCGGGAAACTGGAGAACCGCTGCCAGTTCGTCAAACAGGCCAGCGGAGGTGCGACAGCGTGAGCCGCGGACGTGCAGCGTCCGTACTCGCGGCGAGGCCGTCCCGAGGTCGAGCTTGTGGTAGAGCTCGGCAACCAGTCGACCGGTCGCCGCGAGTCCGTCGACCGGCACTGCGTGAACACCACCGAACAGACCGCTTCCGATCACTTCCAGTGGATCTTGTCTCAACGGAACCTCACCCAGCTCTGGTAGTGGTCGTCGGTGTAGTAATGCGCGTCGTCGTCGCCGACGACGAATCGCCGACCATTTCTCTGTACGCCGTCGTACGGGTCGCGGTCGTACTCCTTGTACCTGATGGGCGTGCCATCCTCAGTGGTCTCGGGTAGCTTCGGCTCCGATCTGTTCTTGTAGGCGGTGCCACCGGAGTATTCGCCGGCCGTCAGGCCGTTGTATGGCTTACGGGGAACCGCATCCGCCTTCACACCATCAACGCCGTCTGCCGGGCCGGTGACCTCAGGCTCGCCTCCCCAGGGGATGTCACGATCATCACTTTCATGATCGGCGTCGCCGTCACGGCCGTCCGAGCTTTCCGGGCCGTCGGTGCCGTCGGTGCCGGGAGTGCCGGGATCCGGCAACAGATCCTCGGCAGTCTCGCCGTCGGTGCTGGTCGTCGGGTCGGGGTCTGCTTCGACAGACAACGGGCTGCCGGTGGGGTCGTTCTCGTGGACCGTGCCGTCGTTGACGATGGTGGGCGAAGGCGCCTCGTCAACGGACTCCTGGCGGGACGGTTGCGGACGGTCGCGCACGCTGCTGGAATCGGGCGCTGTCAGGGACTCCGAGTCGTTCCGGACGTCTACTGGGTCCTGCCCGTCCGGCTGCTCGACTCGGGCGGCAGGTGCAGACGCCTCAGGCGCCCCTCGCATACCGGGCGCAGTGGATGCATCGGGCGCATCAGTTGCGTTCCGGATGTCCGGTCCAGCTTCGGGCTGGACCGCTGGCCGGAACTCATTGCCCTGCTCCGTCCGGACTGCCGGCTCGGACTCGACGCCTTCCTCGGACCGGGACAGCGGGTCGATGCTGGGGCCAGCTCCGTCGGAGGACCTCTCCTCCATGGCGGCCTTGCGGTCATCGAGGTGGGACTGGAACTCGGGCGTCGGCTCAAGACCGCTTCCTGGCGGCTCCAGCCCCTGCGGTTCCTGGTTCCTCGCCGAACTTTGCTGATCTGCGTTCTGCGGTTCGCGAGAAGAGGGATCGCCGTCGAGCATGCCCGCCTTGTCCTGGGCACTGGGCTCGACTGTCGGCGACGGGCTCCGGTCTGACAGTTCTGCGGGCTGGCGCTGCTCCGGCGCACTGCTCGGGCCCTCGTGGCTGAGTTGTCGATCCTCCGGGGCGCGATCCAAAGCGGCGGCTTTGTCGGGCGGTCCTGGCGCGTCGGTGTGCGCGGCCAGGCTGTCCGCCCGCTGATCGGCAACGTCGGCGGATCCGGTCTGTTGGTCCTGCGTACCGGTATCCGGGCCGCTGTCGTCCACGTTCTCACGTCGCGTGGCGTCCGGACCGCCGCCGCCGGACACGCCCCGGCCGTCGAGGGACGAGGCCTTCTCCTGGGTGGACGTGTCTGGCGGCGGGGGTGGTGGAGGGGGAGGCGGAGCGTCAGTCGTCGTCGGGCTGTCGGTCGCCACGACCGGGCCTCATTTCAGACTGGACAAGCCGACACAGCTCGGCCTGCAGCGCCTCAGCTTCCTCGACCTGCCTCACCGCAACCCCTTGATCAGTAAGCCAGGTCAATCTCAATCTTTCCATCGCGCGCAATGCTGCCACTTATTACCTTTGGCGTTTCTTTCTGGCTTTCCCGAAAGGCGTCCTCGAGTTCGTCCAGCGCCTCGTACACATCGTCACCAAGATCGACCTCATGCTTCACATCGTTCTTACTCGCACTGATTTTGATTTTCTGGACATCCGGCTCGGAGATATCGCAGCTGAATCGTATTACGTCGAACTCAAAGTCGACCGAGGAATAGATAGCGCGCCCGAGCCGTTCGATCGCGTCCGCCTGGGAATCCCGGTCCGTCATCGTCCACCCGCCCTGTTCCTGAATCGAACTATCTCGGTCTCGCCGTCGATCTTATACCGGATCGCAATCCCGCTCGGCCGCTGACTACCCTCCGGGTACACAACCCGGATGTCGACTTCGACGCTCTTGTCCCGTGCCGCCTGGGCCAGCTTGTTCTCCAGGCTCCGGTAAGCCCCGCGGTTCAGGTTCATGTCCTGAGGAACGAGGTTGATGCGTCCCTCCGGTGGATTGAACCGATGGCCGATGAGGTGGCCGGCGTCGTCGCCCGGTTTGCCGGCTGCTCTGGCCTCCCTGGCCGCGGCCGCGTCACGCCTGTCCGGAGTATCGACATTCAACGTGCCGGTCGCCCTTCTGGTACGGCCATGCTCATCCACGGTGAACGTATATCCCTTGATCGTGTGGTCACCGGCTGCCGGAGCATCCTGGCTCCTCGTCTCGGACGCTGTCGGCGGGTCGCCGAGTTCTCCGGCTGACCTGAGGTTGTCGGAGCTGGCCGTGGGCGGCGCTTCGCCATCCACTGAGTTCGGGGTCTCGTTCTGGCTCGCGACAGTCCGTCTGTCGGGCTGCTCATTCCGGTCGGCCTGGGTCTCGGGCGTCGTCGCGGCAAGATGTTGCTCGCTCTGTGGGCCGGTCTGCAGGTCCTGGTCGGCCACGGTGCCGACGGGTTCGTCGACGTGGCCGCTCTGGGTGACCTCGTGATCGTCGATGTGGGCCTGGCGCCCGTCCGCATGCTGGAGATCCGGTGACTCCGCTCGCCGCAGCGCATCAGGCCCTTCAGGCACCACGGGCTCCTGGCGGGCACCGCTGACGCTGAAGTCCTCGTTACTTGTCGTGCCGCTGATCTGGTCGGCACCCCGGCCAGCGTCTTCCTGTCCATGCTGCGTCAGACCGAGTGGGACCTGGTCGCGCTCGGCATCGTTCTGATCGGCGACATTCTCCTCGTGGGGACTACTCGCCTCGGCGGCAGCAGGCTCAGCCCGGTCGAAAGGATCAGTCTCCAGCTCGCCGGCACGAACTTCGTCCGAGGCCCACTCGGGAGCCGAATTCCCCGCTACAGAACTGCCTTCATCCTCGGTTGCCGGCCTGGGCTCCTCTGCGGATTCCGGTTCCGGTTCCGGCTGGACATCGGTGTCGTTGTGGGGATCGTGGCGATTGTCGGCGTCGCCGACGACGTCGGGGGAACTCGTCTCCTCCTCCCCCGGTGCCTCGGGAGTTTCCGAGGTCCCCGGGCCTGCCGAGACGTCGGGCTCCTGCCGGGACGGTTGCGGACGGTCGGGCCCGCTCCCGGGAGCGGAAGCCGTCGGTTGCTCCGGGATGTTCTGGGCATCTGCCGGCTCCCGCCCGTCCGGCTGTTCCGTCCTGTCCGGCTGTTCCTCCCGGGCGGCGGGCACCTCAGGTGCACGTCGCGTACCCGGCGCAGTGGACGCGTCGGGCTCGCTGTTTGCATTCCGGGCATCTGGCGGAGCTCCGGGCCGAGCCGCCGGCTCGGACTCGACGTCCCGCTCGGGCGCAACCGCTGGCTCGGTGGCCTGGTCGGAGGGCCTCGTCTCGCTGGCGGCCTTGCGTTCCTCGATAGCGGCCTTGCGCTCGTCGAGGTGGGACTGGAACTCAGGCGTCGGTTCAAGACCGCGGCCTGGCGGTTCCAGCCCCTGTGGTTCCCGGTCCTGCTTCGCCGGACTCTGCTGGTCTGTGTTCTGCGGTTCGTGCGGCGTGGGATCGCCGTCGAGCGGACTCATCTTGTCCTGGGTGCCGGGCTCGGCTGTCCGCGCGCTGTCGCTCTCGTGCTCAGGTCGCGTGGCGTCCTGAGCGGCGCCGCCGGACAGGCCCCGGCCGTCAAGGGCCGAGGCCTTCTCCCGGGTGGACGTGTCCGGCGGCGGAGGTGGTGGCGGAGGAGGCGGAGTGTCGGTCGTCGTCGGGCCGTCGGTCGCCATTCGGTCAGCGCCCTCCGTCCGCGACGTACTTCTCCAGCAGGTCGGCGATCTGGAAGTGCAGCGCCTCCAGGTCGGCGTCGCCGCAGGCCAGGCGCAGCGCCGCGCGCAGGTGCTCCTTGGACGTCCCGCCGGTAAGCGTCTTCACGGCGACGGCGAGGCCACTGGTCGCCAGGTCACCGAGGCTCACGGCGTCCGCGCCGGGGGCGTAGTGGGCGCTGTCGCGGAGCTCCGCGAACTGCGCGGGCACCGTCTGGCTCACCAGTGACAGCCCACGGCGGCGCCAGTCGGGCGTCTCCGGGTGGGGGCGGTCGGCGTCGGGGCCGCTCTGGGCCTCGTTCAGGGTCCGGCGGACGTCCTGGTAGCGGTATGAGCCGGCGGTCCAGCGACGGGTGTCGGCGTCGTCCTGCGCGGTGCCGGCGAGCAGTCCGGCGAGTGTGCCCGCGAGCCGGCCGGCGAAGTCGTCCGGATCGACGTGGCCGCGCAGCAGGGTCGCCCGCGCGGCGACCGCCCGGTCCACCGCCTGCGCGAGCAGGCAGTCCCTGGTCCGGGTCGGCAGGGCGAGCAGCTCACCGGACAGCGGCGCCACCGGTTTCGGTGGCGCCTGGCCGAGCAGATGGGCCAAGCCGATGACCTGGTACGCGGCCACCGTTTCGACCCAGATGACCAGGCGGGGGCTGGAAGCGAGGTGAGCCGCGTCGTTGATCTGGCGAAGCGTGCAGGCGCCGTCACGCCGGCAGTCCGCGCCGCACAGATTGCTCCGTCGTCCGCCGAGTGGCGTGCCGTCGTAGCTGGCTTCGTCCATCGACTCCCGATCCGAGCCCGGCGTCATCCGGACGAGCACCGGACGGTCCATCCCGTCGACCGCTACCGCCGCCACGCCCGGAGGCAGCGCGACGACCAGCTCGGACTGCTCCTCCCGCAGGTTCATCGTGGCGCCGACGGCCGCTCTGTCCTCCGCCGAGGGCAGCCGGTGCATCACCTTCAGCGCGGTGTTCTTCAGCACGTCAGGAATGATCTTCGACGGGATCTGTTCGACGACGAGGACGCCTTCGCCGTAGGCGCGGATCTCGGCGAGCAGCGACGCGAACAGCTCGACGGCGGCCGCTGCCGGGCCGCTCTCGACGTTCCTGAGTAGCCGGTGGGCCTCCTCGACGACGAGGACATGCCGCAGCTCACCCGTCCCCGCGCTGCCGTACTTGACCCGCAGGTGCTCGACGACGCGGATCAGCACCGCGCCGAGGAGGAAGGCCTTGTCCTGGTCGTTGGTGATGTCCTCGAGCTCGAAGACCACGTTGCGGGTCAGGAGCGCGCCGACGTCGAGGGGGTGACCGCCCTCGAAGAACCGTCCGGGCGTCCCCTCCCGCAGCGAGCCGATCCGCACGTCGACGAAACCGCGCACGTCCGCGGTCACCTCGGCGCCGTAGCCGATGTTCTCGACGACCCGGGCGGCGGTGCGCTGCAGGTCACCGAGCGTCGGATAGCGGGGCCGCACGGATACGGCCGGTTCGTCGTCGCGGAACCGCGGCCGGTGCTCGGGCCGCATCCGGCCGGCCACCAGATCCCAGCCAGCGTCGGTGTAGCAGACGGTCAGGGCCCGGGCGAGTACCTGGGGGAACGGCTCGTGCGCCTCGAACGCGGCCAGGAACAGCGCGCGGACGAGGTCGATGTGGCTCTGGAGCGGGAAGCCGGGTTCCGGTTCCAGGGGGTTGAGTGCGGCCGGTGGCGCGTCCAGGCGCCCCGGTTTGATCACGATGACCTCGCTGTGGCCCGTGAGCCGACCGGCCATCCGGGCGTACTCGGCCTTCGCCGGTTCCAGCACCAGCCACGGCACCGGGTCCGCGGCCCGCGCCAGCGACTCGAGCAGTGATCGGACCGTCTGCGACTTGCCGGAGCCGGTCGCGCCGCTGACGAAGCCGTGCCGGTTCAGCGTCGAGCGCGGAACCGGCAGGACGCCTGCCGGCGACCAGGCCGCGTCGAGCACCTGGCCGAGCACGAGCCCGCCGCCGGGCACGGTCGCCGCCGGTGCCATCGGCCGGCTCGCCTGAACGACTCCCTCGGGGGTGACGTCGAAGGTGTGCGGGGTCACCAGTGTGATCCCCGGGAGTTCGCGCCTGGGCGGGCGCGCGAGCGCGGCGAGGAGCTCCCCGCCCGCGCGGAACGGAAAGGTCGCTTCGACGCCGGCTGTCGCCGGGCCTCCGACGGCGGGGCCGGCACGCCCGGGCGCGGAACTGCCGGCCGGCCCGGTGGCGATGCCTCCCGGTCCGGTACGGCCGGGGGCGGTGCCGGGACCGAATCCGGGACGCCCGGCGGGACCTGACGGGCCCGCCGTCCACGTGCCGCCCGGGCCGGCGCTGATGGCCTGCGGCGGCGGGGCGGCCCGCGGCGGCGCGGTCGGGCCCAGGGCCTCGGCCAGCGACATCGGCCCGCCCCGCGCCGGGGTGAGGAGGTAGGGCAGATCGTCGAGGTCCCCGGCGCCGCACAGCAGCGCGGCGGTCAGTCGCGCCGCTGTGCTCGTCGGCGCGCCGACGAGCACCCGCACGTCCCACATTCCGGTCGCTGTCGAGCGGGTCAGCTCGCGGTAGCGGGCCTCGGCTCGTTCCAGCTCGAGACGGGCGTGCTCGTCGCGCTCCCGCTGGCGCAGGAAGGGAATCATGCGCAGCAGGTCGCCGCGTTCGGTGTCGACGACCCCGGTGGGCACCGGCTGCCCGATCACCAGCCAGGCGAAGGCGCCCGGCAGGTGAGCGGCGTAGTCGTCGAAGGAGCCGTGACGCGCCGGCCCGTCGCCCTGCCGGGCTCCGCCGCCGTTGCGAGCCCCGCTGCGGGCTCCACCGCCGGCGTCCGCGCCCCAGAGGGCGTCGGCCGTCCCATCGCACCGCAGCCAGTGCGGGAAGCCGGCCAGTGCCGTCACGAGGTCGGTCGTGTCGACCGGAACGCCAGTGCTGCCCGGCGGGTACAGCACCGGCACCGCCACGCCTTCCACGGCGGCGGACGCGACGGTGCCCGCCGCCGGGAAGTACGGGTTCCCGCCGACCAGAATCCGCAGATGCGGGTCGCCGGGCACTCGCACCCAGGCGACCGCGACCGCAGCCGCAGCCGCAGCCGGGCCGGCGTCCACCGCGGGAAACTGGCCCGGGACACACGGGTAGGGGTCGGCCTCGACCTCTGCGCCCTGGGTCAGGTCGGCATGCGCCGCGATGAGTGCGGCGAACAGTTGGGCCGGCGCCGGGTCGGGCCTCTCCGACGGGTCTGGCGGACGCGGGGCGGAGAGCAGCCTGTGGAAGCGGAAACCGTCCAGCATTCCTGTCACCGGATTCCTGTCACCGGCTACTTCTGCCCCGGCCAGGTGTGCGGAGGCTGGTTCGGATGGGCGCCGGTACCGGACGAGTGGCCTGGGTGGTAGGGGCCCTGCTGCGCTGGCTGCTGCGGATAGCCCGGCTGCTGCAGGTAGTCCGGCGGCAGCGGATAGCCCGGCTGCTGCGGGTACCCCGGCGGCAGCTGGTGCTGGAACTCTCGCTGTGGCGCCGGTAGCTGCTGCGTGGCCGTGGCACCGCCCTGGTTCAGGCTCCCCGCGCCGTAGGCGGGTGCGGCCCCGGTGAGATCCCGGGGCTGCTCCGAGACCCTGGGCAGCAGCAACAGGCCTGGGTTGCAGTCGCCGGAGCGCACCCGGCCGGGACCGCTGGACGTGCCCACCAGGATGAACGCCGTCGTGGCCAGGCTCTGCAGCACGGTCGGCTCGACGGTGTAGTCCTTCTCGCGCTGCAGGGTCGTGCCGAGGTTCCGGCTGACCGTGTTGGAGACGTTGAGGGTGTTGGTCCACGTCGACGAGTGCGACGTCGTGGTCGAGTGGTTCCAGTTCCGGCCGCCGCTGCCTCCGCCGGGGCCGTAACCGCGCTGGCGGCCCTCTCCCTCGGTGAACGCCGTGCCGTCCTGTTCGCCGTAGCTGTTGGCGAGCCCTTCCGTGAAGCTGTCGCCGATCTGGTTAGTGACCTGGGAGAGCACGAAACGGAAGCCCTTGCCGATGTGGTCGGCCGCGGCGGAGGCCTCCCGGGCGTTGCCCAGCCGCATGAAGATCGCCGCGCTGTGGCCGGTGCCGATCAGCTTTTCCGCGTCGTCGCTGAGACTCTTGAACAGCAGGACGAGCCGGACACGGGCCGCCTCCGCCTGCCGGGTCAGCGTCGTCAGGGTCTCGCGGCCGAGATGGTCGGCGCCGGCGATGACGACGACGTCGTTGAGACCGGCGTGCCCGTTGCCGCGCAGCTGGTGCAGCAGCGTCTCGACAAGAATCCGGTCGGTGAGCAGCTTGCGCCGCCCGGAGTTGCCGCGCCCCGAGCTCGTCGTCGCCAGTACCCGCAGGCCGCCGCCCGGCCACCAGGCCGCCGGTTCCGCCGGCGGGACATCGGCCGCCGAGGCGTCGGAGCCGGCGAGTGTCTCCAGCTCGGTGCGCAGGAAGCTGATCTGGTCGACCGTCCGCTCCCGCTGGCCGAGGTCGTACATCCGCTGCTGCAGCGCCTGCACCTCGTAGTCGCTGAACACGCCTTCGTGGACGGCCGAGCTCTGGTTGTCGAGGATGCGCAGCGCGGCGGCGAGCCGGGCGAAGGTCAACGGCGCTTCGATCGACGACGCCACGCTGCGCAGGATGTTGAGGTCGATCGCGCGCAGGCTCTGGTCGCCCCCGCCCCGGCGGTCCGCGTCGAAGGCGTCGGCGAGCAGTTCGGAGGCCTCTCGCAGGTCGAGCTCGCCGAGCAGGCCGATCCGTTCCAGCGAGTTGGGCAGTTCCCGCACGTCGACCGAGATCGGCGCGTCCGCGTTGTTGGCGAGCATGACCAGACCGGCACCGACGCTGAGCTCGGACAGGTCGAGCAGCAGAATTCCGGACCCGCTCGTGAGCAGCGACGTGCCACCGGTGGCCAACAGACTTGTCCAGCCGGCGCCGGTACCGCCGAAGACATCGATCCGCGCCGGGCGCTCCGGATCCAACGGATAGAACTCCAGCGCCGAGCCGATCCGGTACTGCTCAGCCTGGTCGTGCTGGTGGACGCGTTGCTGCCAGGCGGCGTACGCGACCTGGAAGTCCTGTTCGCGGCGGGCGACCTCCGCCTGGTGGCCCGCCTGAATGGACTTCATTTGTTTGCTGACCGTCTGAATCGGCACAAAATACCAGGCAAGCAGGACGACGCCGATGAGCAGAGGGCCGACGCCGCTCGGCGATTCGGCCAGTGCTCCGAGTCCCCCGAGCAGGAACAGTCCGCCGACGATCGGCCGCCAGACCTTCCCTGACAACTGCCGCCTGCGGAACTCCAGCCCCCGCAGGTCGGGCACCGGAAGCTGGACCCGCGTCGGCGGGTGGAAGGCCTCGTGGTGCGCTGTCGCGGGATGCGGAGGCGCGTATTCCCAGCCCCAGCGTTCGTTCGAACTGAAGATTTTTCTGACGAGCTCTTCGCTCGGCGCGTTGACCTGCGGTTTGATCATCGAACTACCTGCCTGTTCCCCCGAAGCGGCGGTAGGCGACGTCCCCAGGCGTTCTCTTCAGGTGCCCTGGGGATGCCGTGGACAGATGAACGTTACATCCGTCCACGCTACATGCGTAATGGGCCCGCACGGCGTCCTACCGGACTCCGCCGCAGGCCCGGCCGCCTCATTCGAGGCACTCCAATTACGTGACAATCTGCAACCACTACTCGTCATGCGACTACTTTCTGTCGGCTCCGGTGCCGGCCGGGCGCGGGTTCTCCGGCCCGCTCCCCCGGCAGGAGTCGTCGGTACCATGAACGGGCCGCGCACGGCGGAACGGGCCGCGCACAGCGGGTGTACGCCTCCCGGGTATCGATTCGGGGATGGGAGACAGACATGCCCGACACACATCGGAAGCCGCTGCGCGACGAGGTGTCCCGGCGGCCGGCGGCTTCCTCGGGGACGGGGCCGTACGACAGCGCGTTCGCCGAGCTGTTGACCGACAGCTATCAGCGTCTCCTCGGTGAACCGATGCTGCCGGCCGGCTATCCCGTCGAGGCGGACGTTGCCCGCTGGCTCTACGATGCCGCTCCGTTCGGGCTGCTCGCGCACGACACCTCGGCCGACCCGCTTTTCGTGTACGCGAACACGACCGCACAGCGACATTTCGAATACACCTGGACGAGTTCGTCGGGATGCCGTCCCGGCTGTCCGCCCGGGCGGACAGCCGGGACGCGCGCCGCCGGCTCATGGACGGCGTCCTGCTGCGGGGCTACGCCGGCGACTACCGCGGCGAACGTACCGCCCGGTCCGGACGCCGCTTCTGGATCGAGGACACGACGATCTGGAATCTCCTCGACCGGGAGGGCACCCTCCACGGCCAGGCTGCTCTGATCCGCGGCTGGACCGCCGCCCCCTCACCGCCGGCCGTTTCCTGAGTGGGTTCAGCCGAGCGGAGGGAGAGGCTGTCCGCGCCGAGCGGTCGACCTGGGCGTGACGCCCGTCAGGGCTGGGTGATCGCGAAGCCCGAGCCCGGGGCGAACGTCGTCACGTTCGGCGGGATCGCCTTGAGCTCGTCGATGGCCGCACACGCCGGGCACTCGGCGTAACCAGACTGGTGGATCCGGTTCACCTCCGCGTCGGCCCGCGCCTGCGCGACCCGGGCCTGCGCCTCGCTCACGCCCGCGAAGGCCGCCTGCGCCTTGTTCACCGCCTCCTGGACCTGGGTCGGCAGAGTGATCCGGACCAGGTTGAACTTGAGATTGATCAGGAAGGGCGCGCCGAGCGTCGTCTCCAGGTCCCGGGCGAGCGACTCGTTGATCGCCTTCTGAACTGCGGCGATGTTGCCGTTCGACGATTCGGTCGGGGCGACCGGCGAGGTTCCCACGGCGCCCGAGCTCACGGTCCGGTTCGCTCCCAGCTGCACCAGCGTGCACGAGGAGACCAGCGCCGCGCAGTCGAACGTGTTGATCTGCTCGCGCAGGTCGTTGTCGATGACCGGCCGAATGATCGTGTCGAGGAACGCCGACCAGCTGTTGTCTCCCTCGTACGGCGCGTAGTTGTCGCCATCGGACAGCAGCCGGAACTTGCGGGTGCCGAACTTGTCGTCGAAGGTCCGCAACGCCCCCGGGTCCGTGTTGAGGGAGAAGTAGAGAGTCCCTTCGATACCCATCTCGACGCCGTCCTTCGACGGCACTCGCACGACCTCGTGGTCAGGCCGGTCGCACTGCCCCTCGTTCGCGGTGATCGTGTAAAAGCGCTGCTGGGCGGGGTACTTGTGGACGTCGGAGTAGAGGCCGACCCAGACCCGGCCGGAGGCCGGTTGAATGACCTGGCGGATCCGGTGGTTGTCGAGCGGGCCGCCGTTGCGGACGACGGCGACCTCGCCGCCGCTCGTGCGGTCGAACGAGCCCAGCGCGCTGAAGCCAAGAATCATCAGGTAGATCGCGAGTACGGCGAGCAGAGCGACCAAGACACGGAATCTCGATTTCCGGGTGGGCATCAGGGGTTCCTCGACACGGGCACGGATCGGCCAGGTAGCCGAATCGCGGCTAAACGGTGAGTACCACTATCGATGCATACCTCGCCCTTGAGCACTCACTGTGTCGGAAACCCGGCCCTCGGCACCGGGACCTGAAGAAGGGCACGACCACGGTCGGGGTGCAACGCCAGCGCACCGAAACCGCCGAAAGAATCGAGAACGCCCAGGTCACGGCCTACCTGGCTTACGCCTCCGACCGGGGCAACGCTTTCATAGACTGGGCGCTCTCCTTTTTCCGCACCCACGCACCCGACCCGGTCCCACTGTCCGCACCGGCCAGGCTCACCGGACGCCGCTGGGCCGTCGACTGTTCATCACCCCCATCACCAGACAACCCAGACCATCGCCCACGTCGTGCGCTGGTCACAGTGACATCACCGAGCCAACACCTACACAATCCACCATCACCAACGAAACGACCAGCCCATATGATCGCAAAAGTACGGTTGCAGCATTAGCCGTCCCGTGTCTGACGATCGTTTCTGCGGTTATGTCGCTGTGAGTGGTGATCGCTAGGCTCGGGGCGTGGGGTCCAGCGAGCAGCCGATCTGGAAGGCTGGGCAGGTAAGGACGGCTGGTCGTCGTCGCGTCCGCCGTCGTCTGACTGTCCATGCGTCAAGGCGGCAAAGCGGTCGTCGCGAGCGAGGTCGGGGCCGACACAGGTAAGCAGCCCGGCGAGCCCAGACGCACCCGCAAGATGGTCGACGCCCCGGACAGCGCCGACTCTCGACCACCCCATGCTGATTAAGCATCATTCCAAAATGGAGGGATTGAAAATCCACCATGGTGAACGGTGAGCATTTTCGTCGACGCATATTCGATCACGCTTCGTGATCGTCGATCGGGAACGGGTGGTTGCGGCGCTACCCGGCTACAAACTGGGTGCCCAGCTGGGCCGGGGTGCATTCGGGCTGGTCGTTGCCGGCTGCCACCGCGAACTGAACCGCGACGTCGCCATCAAAATTCTGTCCGCAGAGGCGGAGCGAACCACGGAGCGTGGCCGCGCCGAGGGTCGGCTGCTGGCAACACTCGACCATCCACACATCGTCCGGGTGTATGACGCCGCCGCCGTCGACGACCTGTACCTGATCGTCATGGAACTCCTCCGCGACGGGACCCTTAGCGAACGCCGCACGGACATGACGACCGAAGGCTTCTGCGCCGTGGGACTGGCAGTGGCGGCCGCCCTTTCTCACGCACACGAGCAGCCAAAAAAAGTCTTACACCGCGACATCAAACCCGGCAACATCATGTTCGACTCGACCGGCCTACTCAAAGTCACCGACTTCGGTATCGCCAAAATCATGGAGGGATCGGCGACCACCACCAGCGCGGTGATGGGCACTCCGCTGTACATGGCACCGGAACAGCTGTTGGGCGGCAAGCTCACCCCGGCGACCGACCTGTATTCCCTCGGGGTGATGATTTATGAGCTACTCGCCGGAGCACCTCCGTTCGCCACAGCCATGACCATCCCGGCACTCATGCACCATCACCTCAATGTTCCCCCGCCGGTACCGGAAGGCGTGCCAGCCCCACTGGTCGACGTGGTGATGCGCGCCTTGGCAAAGGAACCCCGCGACCGGCCCCCTTCGGCCCACGCCTTCGCCCTCGATCTCGCCCGCGCCGCCACCGCCGTTCACGGGCCGGGCTGGACGGACCGCGCCGGCGTCATACTGCATCTCCACAGCGACGTCCGTGCGGCCACCGAGAAGCCCGTCATACACACCGACCCGACCTGGGACATTTCGGTTTCCAGGGCATCGGCCGGGACGGCGGCGATTCCCATTCACTCCGATGACCGCCCGACGGTGGGCGACGAGGAGACCAGTAAACCGGTAAGCCGGCCCTCGACCCGCCGCTGGTTCCTCGGCGCCGCGGCGGCTGTCCCGCTCGCCGTCGCTGGCACGGTCGTGCCGACCGTCGTCGTCCCCGCCTTCAGGAAGGCGGCAGCCGATCCGCCCAGGGCGGACCCCCGGCTGCTGGGACCTCCCCTAACCGGCTACTCCGAGGCGGTATGGTCAGCGACCTTTCCCAGCTACAGAACGGAACGCGCGATCCTGACCACGGCGACCAGGAACGGCATGGTGCGGCTGTGGAATGTCACCGACCCGGCGGCGGCAAGCCTGCTGGGCTCGACCGACACCGACAGCCCCGACTCCGTCGGCACGGTCGCTCTTGCTCCGAACGGGCACCTACTGGCCGCCGTCACCAATAGCTTGCCAAGCGATCGGAACAGTACTGTCAGCCTGTGGCGGATCACCGAGAACGCCCAGGTCGAACTCGCCGGCTCGCTTCCCGGCCTCGTAGAGTTTACATTTCTAGTCGCTTTTCGCCGGGACGGGAGCGTTCTCGTGACCGTGACAGATGACGCCCGGGTACGGCTATGGGATGTCGCCGATCCGGCCGCCGCCCACCTGATCGGGACCATTTCCACCGGCCATACCAATCGAATAGAGTCGGTGGTCTTCAGCCCGGACGACAGGACCATCGCGACGGCCGGCCATGACGACACGGTCCGGCTGTGGGATATCTCCAACCCGGCAGATATTCGCGCTCTGTGCGCCCCCATCAGCGGCCACACCCAATGGGTACAGTCCGTGGACTTCACCTCGGATGGCCATGCCATGGCGATCGGCGGCGGCACCGGCACGGTGCGGCTGTTCGACACCTCCGACCTGACTTCACCCACTCCCTTCGGACCGCCCTTCCGCGCCCACACCGGCTGGGTGCAGTCGGTCTCTTTCTACGACGGCCTGACCCTCATCACCGGTGGCGGTGGCGATGCGATGGTCCGGTTGTGGAACGTGACCGACCTTGCTTCCCCCGTCTCTCTCGGTTCTCCCCTCGCCGGTCACACCGGGGTGGTAATGTCGCTGGCGACCGGATTCATCGGCCCAGGCCGACGCGTCCTCGCCAGTGCCAGTCAGGACCGCACTGTTCGACTGTGGCAGATCGAATGACCCGGATTACCGATCATGAGAGCGGGCCGTACGACGACACGTTCGCCGGCCTGCTGATCGGCAGCTATCCGCGTTTCGTGTACGCGAACATCACCGCGCAACGGCATTTCGAATACACCTGGGACGAGTTCGTGGGCATGCCGTCCCGGCTGTCGGCTCGGGCGGACAGCCGGGACGCGCGCCGTCGGCTCATGGGCAGCGTCCTGCTGCTCGGGTACGCCAGCGATTATCGCGGCGAACGCACCGCCCGGTCCGGACGCCGATTCTGGATCGAGGACACGACGATCTGGAACCTCGTCGACGGGGAGGGCGTGCTCCACGGGCAGGCGGCCCTGAGCCGTCTCGTTCCCGGGTGGCGGGCCGGGCCGGCGCAATGCGAGCCGGATGGCGGACGCGAAACGGGATTTATGCCGGTCAACCGCGCGGGAGCGGCGGGCTGTCCGCGCCGTGCGGTGCCGGTGGTCCTTCGCAGGGCGTGGACGTGAGGTCGTCGGCATGCATCCAGCCGACGCCGGTCCGGCTGTCACCTCGGGAGGGAAGCGCGACGGCGGCCCAGCGGACACCGTCCTGGACGCGCTGTGGCAACTCGACCAGAACGACCCGGTCGCCGGTGTACTTGACCTTGACGTGCCCCTGACCTCCGGCGCTGTCGAACACGTCGGACACTGGCTTCCGTACCAGGGCGCACCGCTTCTTTCCCGCGGCGGAACCCACCGTGTCCGGGTTGTCGCCACCGAAGGCAACCTCGGCGACCAGGACGACCACCACCACACCGACGACGGCGAGGAGCCCGACGACGCCGCCGCGCCCGCGTGACCGGCGTGGTCTCCTTGATCCGGGTGGTTTGAGTGGCCCGAGTGGTCGGTGCGGCGGCGGCGAATTCGTGACGACGTCGTCCGCGCCGGGGGCGGTTTCGGCGCCAGCCCCCTCGCCGGGGGCCGGCGGCTGCGTACCCGGCCGGATGTACCGTGGCGGCTCCGTGGCGGCCGCCGCCGAGCGCAGGACCCCGTTACCGGGATAGTCGTCGAGGGCCTCGGCGAGCAGCCGGTCCCAGCCGTTGACCGTGGCGCCGTCGGTGAGCAGCCTGCCGGCCTCGTACCAGAACTCCCGGGGCGTGTTGCTCCATCGTGGGTGGCGGCTCCGGTCAAGACCGGCCCGCTCCAGAAGCTGGCAGGCCACCGCCGGTTCCGCGTAGATCCTGGCAAGCTCGTCGGCGAGTTCCACGAGCGGCGCCTGGCCGCTGCGCTCGTTGACCACGCGCCCAGAATGGCAGCACGCCGTGCTGGCATCGTCGGCGGTGCAGGGCATCTTCGCCGGTTTTCCGCGCCCGGTTCCGGGGTCGCGGGTGGAACGGCCCTGACCTGGCCAACCGCGCCCGGCCGCGGCGCGAGGGCCGAAACTGTCGTAGGCCGTGGCTACGGTGTGCCCATGTTTGATCACGTTGGTGTCCAGGTCGGTGACGTCGAGGCCTCCCTCGCCCTCTATCTCGCGGTGTTCGCCCCGCTCGGGATGCGCGAGGCGATGCGCATCCCGCTCGAGGGGTCCGCCGTCGTCGGGCTCGCCGGTCCTGACGGGGTGCCCGCCTTCTGGCTCAGCCCTGCGGCGCGTGCCGAGGCACGGGAGCTGCACCTGGCGTTCCATGCGGCTGACCGGCAGGCCGTCGACGCCGTCCACGAGGCCGCGCTCGGCGCGGGCGTCGAGGTGCTTCACGCGCCACGCGAGTGGCCGGAGTATCACCCCGGCTACTACGCGGTGTTCCTCCGCGATCTCGACGGCCACAACATCGAGGCCGTCCATCACGGAGGTTGATGGGCTCACCGGTCCTCGGCACCTCCGGGGCCGGTCGGCTGTCTCCCCCACTGGCGGAGTCGACGAGGATGGGGCGTGCGGCCATGGGGCCGCGGACGGGAAAGGCTGGGTTGGTGACGCAGACGGGAATCTTCGGGCTCGGCACGCCGGAGCACTGCTACCTCGAGTTCGACCTTCGTGACGGCGCGTCAGCCGCGGAGCTGGTGAAGGCGGTCGCGGCGCTGACCGGCCCGCTGTCGACCGGCGGCGGGGTCAACCTCGTCGTGGGCTTCCGCCCGGAGCTGTGGGCGCTCGTCGAGCCCGATGGAATGCCACCGGGGGTTCACAGCTTCACCGAGCCGGTCGTGGGCATCGAGGGGTTCCAGATGCCCACCACCCAGCATGACGCGTGGGTCTGGGTCGCGGGAGGTGACCGCACCGCCGTCTTCAACAACACGCGGGATGTCGTCGCCGCGCTGGCCACGATCGCGACGGTCGCCAGTGAGGTCACCGGCTGGCTGTACGAGCACGACCGTGATCTCACGGGGTTCATCGACGGGACGGAGAACCCGTCACTGCTCGAGGCGGCCGGCGTGGCCGTGGTGGCGGAGGGCGCGGGCGCCGGCAGCAGTGTCGTCCTGGTCCAGCAGTGGCGGCACGACTCCGACAGCTTCCAGGAGCTCCCCGTCGAGGAGCAGGAGCGGGTGATCGGCCGCACCAAGGCCGACAGCGTCGAGCTCGACGAGGACGTGATGCCGCCGACCTCGCACGTCTCCCGGACGGTCGTCGAGGAGGACGGCGCCGAGCTGAAGATCTTCCGCCGGAACACCGCCTTCGGCACGGTCACCGACCACGGCACCATGTTCGTCGGTTTCAGCAGCGAGCAACGACGCCTGGAGATCATGCTGCGGCGGATGGCCGGCGGCGACGACGGCCTGCGCGACGCGCTCACCCGCTACACGACGCCCGTCACCGGCGCCTACTACTTCATCCCGGCGGTGCCGTCCCTGGCGAGGTACGCGCCCGAGGAGGACGGCTGACCGAACTCCCGGCAGCCCGACCGGGCCGGCGGCTCAGCCGTTCGGCCAGGCCGGGTGCCAGGCGGGGCCGGCGTGCTCCGCCGCCAGGTGCCGCCCGTGGGGATAGGTCACCAGCTCGGCGTAGAGGCCGAACGGCGCGAGGCAGTGGATGGTGTACGCCTCGTCGCCGGCCTCGAACAGGTACGCCGGCTTCTTCCGGCCGAGAATGTGGACGTCACGCGTGGTCAGCCATTCGAAGGCGGCGTCGATGTCGTCGACGTAGAACGCCAGGTGCCACCCGCCGATGTCGAACATCGCCGGCCAGCTCTGGTTCTGCCCCGGGTACGGCGGGCATTCGATGATCTCGACCGCCAGGTGCGGCGAGCGCAGGGAGCGCGCCCGGGTCGGCCTGGCCCGGGCATCGACGTTGGCGAACGCGCGCAGCCCGCCCTCGGGGCCGCCCCGCGGCCAGGGCGAGAGGTCCGCTCCCCGCTCGAAACCGAGGACGCCCTCGAAAAAGGCGCTCGCCTCGTCGAGGTCGGCGACGGTGATGTGCATCCGCTCGAAGCCGCGGAACCCGGGCAGCGCCCCGGGGCCCGGAGGCCAGGCCGGAGCCGGAGCCGGCGAGGCGACAACCTCGAAGTGGAAGCCCCACGAGGTCATCCACCTGCCGGCACCGAGCTCGTAGAGCTCCTTGCCGCGCAGGTAGTCGGTGGCCGCGTCGACGTCCGCGACCGCGACCACCAGGCCCCAGCCGCCGATGTCGAGCAGGTCGGGCCACAGCGGCCGCTGGCGCGGCGTACTCACCTGGAACAGCTCGATGTTGAGGAACGGGCTGCGCAGCACGCGGACGTGGTGGACGACGGAACGGACGTCGGCGTTCGCGATGACCCGCATGAACGGGCCGCGGCGGCCCTCGAACGGGCCCATCGTGTACAGCGTCTGGCATCCGAGGACGTCCGCGAAGAACGCGGTCGCCTCGTCGAGGTCGGCGACGGTGATGTTCAGGTGCTCGATGCCGCGCGAGGTCGGCAGGCCCGCGCGGGGCGGGCTAGCCATGGGCGCCGAGCCGGGGACCGGGGGCGAAGGTGACCGGAACGGCGACCGGCGCCCGGTTCACGGTCGGATGGAAGTGGATCTCGGCGCCGTCCTGCAGCCGGAGGTCGTGGAGCCTGCCGAGCAGCTCCTCGAGGGCGATGCGCAGGTTCATCCGGGCCAGGTTGGAGCCAACGCAGCGGTGGGGCCCCACTCCGAAGGCCATGTGCCGGTTGATCTTCCGGTCGAGGTCGAACTCGTCGGAGGCGGGGAACTCGTCCTCGTCCCGGTTCGCCGAGGCCCAGTAGATGATGACCTTCTCGCCCTGCCTGATCTGATGGCCGTCGATCTCGGTGTCGTGCATGGCGGTGCGGGTGATCTGGACGAACGGGCCGTCCAGGCGTAACAGTTCCTCGACCGCCTGTGGCAGCAGGTCGGGGTTCGCACGCAGCGCGGCCGGGATCTCCGGCTGGCGGCAGAACCGGAGCATGATCTGCCCGAGCGCGCCGGCCGTCGTCTCCAGCCCGCCGAGGATCAGCAGCTGCACCGTGCCGATGATCTCCTCATGCGTGATCGGCCGGCCCTGGATCTCGGCGTTGAGAACGGCGTCGACGACGTCGCCGCGCGGTGGCTCACGCCGCCGCTGGTCGAGAAAGCCGTTGATCCACTCGGACAGGCCACGCCAGCACGCCGCCGCGTCAGGATCCTTCGGGGCGCCGGACTTCGAGGCCAGATAGGCGACCCGCTCGATCTGGTCGGCGGGTGCGCCGATCGCGACGTCGAAGAAGGAAAGAGCCGGGTAGGGCCGGGCGAACTCGGCCATGAAGTCGCACTCGCCGCGCTCGACGAAACCGTCGATCAGACGGTTCACCAACGCCCTGGTCCGCGGCTCCCACGGCAGCACGGCCTTCGGCGTGAAGTAGGCGTTGATCAACCGCTTGAACTCACGTTGCAGCGGTGGGTCGATCTCCACCGGCAGGTTCCGCGTCGCGATCGGGCTGGGCGGAACCGTCAGCCCGAACGCCGAGGAGAAGGTCTCCCATTCCTGGGCAACCCGCAGGACGTGGTCATACCTGGTGACGACCCAGTAACCGCCATACCGGTCACTGCGGGTAACCGGACATAACGATCGCATCCGCGTCAGGGCCGGGTACAGGTTGTCGACGAGTTCCTGCGACAGGTGATCGAACTGGTTCCGGCACCAGTCGTCATCGATCGTTTCGCCGGGTGGTCCGGCGCGCTCCCCGCTTACCGCTGCCGAGTCATACGACATGGAATCTCCCCACCGGTACCGGTACGCGGCGATCGCGCTCGAAGATTACGTCGTCGGTGCCGAGCGGTCCAGAGTGACCGGGGCGGCCGCCGCCCCCGCGACGGCCGCGGTCGCGCCCGGAACGTGACGTACGTGCCGCCCGACCGGCGCCTGCCGCCCGCCCGATATGTGTGCTCACCGCCCCGGCCGGGGCCACACCGCGCGGTGTGGTTGCGACCCCGCGGAGCGGGTGGTGTCCTGGGCCGTGGGTACTACCCCGGCGGAGGAGGTGGCCGTGTTCGAGGAGACGCAGTATTTCGCCCCTGTCGTCGAAAAGGCGGACGGGCAGGTCGAAGTCCGCCTGGCCAGCTCCCATCCGGGTGCGGCCGACCGCGAATACCAGGCCCGGCGCAACCAGATCGCCCAGCTCGCCCTGCGGTGGAGACCAGGACAGCCCGTTCCACGGGTGGCGTACACCGAGGCCGAGCACGCGCTCTGGCGGCTGGTCACCGGTGAGCTGGCGCTGGCCTACCGCGGCTGTGCCTGCGCCGAGTTCCTGCGCGGCGCGGCGCGGCTGGGCCTGCCCGCCGACCGGATCCCGCAGCTGGACGAGGTGAGCGGGCCGCTGAGCGAGCTGACCGGTTTCCGTTACGTTCCCGCGGCCGGGCTCGTCGGGCTGCGGGAGTTCTACGGCTCGCTCGCCGACGGCGTCTTCCACGCCACCCAGTACCTGCGGCACCACACGGTGCCCTTCTACACACCGGAACCCGACGTCGTCCACGAGGTCGTCGGGCACGCGAACGCGCTCGCCAGCGACCGGTTCGCCGCGTTGTACCGGGCGGCCGGCGCGGCGGCCCGCCGCGCCGAGTCGGCCGACACGCTGCAGTTCATCTCCAAGGTCTTCTGGTTCACGCTGGAATTCGGCACGGTCTACGAGGACGGCGAGCTCAAGGCCTACGGCGCCGGAATCCTTTCCTCGTACGGAGAAATGGCGGAGTTCCGCTCCGTGAACGTCCGCCCGCTGGACGTCACGGCCATGGGAACCACCGACTACGACATCACGAGATACCAGCCGGTGTTGTACTCGGCCGAATCCTTCGGCCAGATCGAGGACGTCGTCGGCGGCTTCTTCGCCGGCTGTGACGACACGTTGATCTCGGGGCTTCGCGCGGCCGCGGTCGACTGACCGGCCCATCACGCCACGGGCGCACTCGCACCGGCCCTACTATCGGGCCCGTGCGAATTCAGGTCCTCGGACCGGTCGAGGTGCTCCTGGGCGGTGCGCCACTCGACCTCGGCCCACCGAAACAGCGCGCGCTGCTCGCCCTTCTCCTGGCGGCCGGCGACACCGTCATCCCGGTCGAGACGATCATCGAGCGGCTGTGGGACGGCCAGCCGCCGGCCAGCGCGACGGCGAGCCTGCAGGTGTACGTCTCGAACCTGCGCCGTCTGCTCGAGCCGGAGCGGGACCCCCGGGCGCGGGCGACCGTGCTGGTGACCCAGGCGCCGGGGTACGTGCTGCGCACCGGCGCGGCGGAGGTCGACGCCCGGCAGTTCGTCGCGGCGCTCGGCGCGGCCCGCGGCTCGCTGGAGGCCGGGCGACCGGCCGAGGCGCTGCCCGCCCTCGACGCCGCCCTGGCGCTGTGGCGCGGTGACGCCTACGCCGACGTGCGGGACGCGTCCTGGATCAGGCCGGAAGCCGGACGTCTCGAGGAGCTGCGGCAGAGCGCCGTCGAGGACCGCGCGCGGGCGCTCGTCGAGCTGGGGCGGCACGACGAGGCCGCCGCCGATCTGGAGGCCCTCACGGCGCGTCACCCGCTTCGCGAGCGGGCCTGGGGGCTGTTCGCCCTCGCGATCTACCGGTGTGGCCGGCCGGCGGAGGCGCTGGCCGCGCTGCGGGCGGCCCGCGCCCACCTGGCCGAGGAGCTGGGCGTCGACCCCGGGCCGGAGCTCGCCGCCCTGGAACTCGCCATCCTGCGTCACGACCCCGCGCTGGCCTGGACCGGTGGCGCCCACGAGCCGCCCGCGGCGCAGCCGGCCGCGGCGCAGCCGGCCGTGTCTCCGACGACGGGGCTGGACGGCCCGCGGCCCGTGCTCCCCGACGTGTCCCCCGCCGGGGCCGGGGCCCCTGAGCCGTCCGGCCCGTTCGTGGGCCGCGACGAGGCCCTGGCGGCGCTGCTCGCGGCGATCCCGGCGCCGGCCCGGCGCGGGCGCGTGGTGCTGGTCGACGGCGAGCCGGGTGTCGGCAAGACGCGGCTCGTTGCGGAGCTGGGCCGCCGGTGCGGCCGGTTGACGGCCTGGGGAGCGTGCCCCGAGCACGAGGTGGCGCCGGCCCTGTGGCCCTGGGAGCAGAGCCTGCGCGCGGTGGCCGCCGCGCGGCCGGACGTCCCGGTGCCGCCCGGCGTGGCCGCGCTCATCGACCAGCGGGCGCAGGAGCCCGGCGGGTACGACGCGGCCGGAGCCCGGCTGCGGCTGTACGAGGGAGTCGCCGGCTACCTCGCGGCGGCCGCGCCGTTGGTCATCGTCCTCGACGATCTGCACTGGGCGGACGTCTCCTCGCTGCGGCTGCTGGCCCACGTCGGCGGGGCGGCGCCGCGGGGCGTGATGGTGATCGGCACGTTCCGCACCCACGAGGCCGGCGCGCTGGCGGACACCCGCGCCGCGCTGGCCAGGTCCGGCTGCGAGCGGCTCCGCCTCGACGGGCTGGACGACGCCGCCGTCCGCGAGCTGATGCGGGCCACCACCGGCACGGACCCGGGACCCGAGACGGCGAGCGCCCTGCGCTCCCGTACCGCGGGCAACCCGTTCTTCATCGGTGAGCTCGTCCGCCTGCGCGGGCCCGGCCGACGCGGCCTGGCGGGGCCCGGCGCCGCCGGGCCGGCCACGGACCGGGGCGCGGAGCAGGACAGGGCGCAGGGCGCGCTGCCCGATCACGTCCGCGATGTGCTGTCCCGGCGGGTCGCGCGCCTGCCGGAGCCCGCCGCCGCGCTGCTCGCCACGGCGGCGGTGGCCGGCGGCGAGTTCGACGCGGACGTGGTCGCCCAGGTCGCCGGGCACACCTTCGAGACATCCCTCGACCTGCTCGACGCCGCGCTCGCCGCCGGGCTCATCACCGAGGCCGGCGACCGGCTGGGCCGGTTCCGGTTCTCCCACTCGCTGGTCCGCGAGGCGCTCGACGCCGGCCACTCCCGGCTGCGCCGCGCGCACCTGCACCGCCGGTACGGCGAGGTCACCGCCGAGCGGTACGCCGGACGTCCCGAGCGGGCCGGCGAGGTCGCGCGGCACTGGCTGGCCGCCGCCGAGCTCGGCGCCGAGACGGCCCGTGCCGCGACGGAGCACGCCGCCCGCGCGGCGCGCGCGGCGGCCGACCGGCTCGCGCCCGAGGACGCGGCCGGCTACTGGCAGGAGGCGCTGGCCGCGGCCGAGCTGGCGGGCGCAGACCGCGGCACCCGGCTGGAGCTCCTCCTCGGCCTGGTCAGCGCCCGGTACGCGGCGGGCCAGCTCAACGACGGGCTCGACGTGGTGGACCGGGCCCTCGACGAGGCCGGCGACGATCCGCACCTGATCGTCCGGGTCGCCGAGGCCGCGATGGGTGGCTCGCCGTGGTTCCCGTTCCCCTACGGCACCGACCGCGGCCGACTGCACCGCGCGCTCGAGCGGGCGCTCGGCGGGCTGCCGGCCGCCGGCCGCGACCGGGCGCTGGCCGTCGGCTGCCTCGCGGTGCTCGAATCCCACGTCGGACGGATGGCCGAGGCCGAGCGGGCCGGCGCACTGGCCGTGGCCGCGGCGCGGGACGTCGCCGACGACCCTGCGCTGCTGCCGCGGGTCCTGCACCTGCGCAGCCTCACCGTGACCGGGGTCGACTACGCCGAGCACCGGCACGCCTGCGCGCGAGAGCTGGCGTCCCTGCCGTCGACACCACCGGAGCTGCTGGTCGGCGCCCACCTCACCCTCGTCGACAACCTGGTCCGCTTCGGCCACGTCGCGCGGGCACGGGTCGCGCTGGACGAAGCGGACACGATGATCACCCGGCTCGGCTCGCCGACCCTCGCCTACCAGGCGGCGATCATGCGGGCGGCGCTGCTGGCCTTCTCGGGCGAGCTCGAGGAGTCCGCGGACGTGGCGACCGCCGCCGTCGGGCGCCTCGGGCTGGCCGCGCAGAACGGGGTCGAGAGCTCGTTCGTCGCGAACGTCATCGACCGGGCCCTCCAGGCCGGCACGCTGGCCCGGCTGGCCGACACGCTGGCCCGCTCGCTGGCCTCCACCGGCATCGAGGCCCTGCGCGGGTCGCTGGCGCTGGCCCTCGCCGCCGCCGGGCTCCCCGAGGCGGGCCGCGCCGCGCTCGCCGAGATGCGGCTGCCGCCGCGCGACTACACCTGGCTCAGCGCGGTCGTCATGCGGCTGAACGCCGCGGTGGCCCTCGGCGTGCTGGACACCGTCGAGGAGGACATCGCCCACCTGCGGCCGCACTCGGGCGAGCTGGCGAGCCTGGGCACCTGCACAGCGGTCGTCGGGGCCGTCGACAGCCACCTGGGCGAGGCCTACCTGGCGCTCGGCGACCACATGGCCGCCCGGGAGCACCTGACCGCGGCCCTCGCCCTGCTCGAGGCGAACGACTCCCCCTACTGGACGGCAAGAGCGCACCAAGCGCTTGCCAAGTGCCCGTAAAGCGGCAACCGCCACGCTGAGTCCCATCCGAAGGAAAAAGGGAGGGAACCTCGATGGCCCGCGCACTGATCATGGATGACCTGGCCGGTTTCGTCATCGCGCACGCCGGGATGCGCCGGGAGTTCGGCCGGCTGGCCCGGGTCGCCCGTGCCCCGCGGGACGCCGAGCACGCCGCGCTGATCGAGGAGCAGATCGCGCTGACCACCGGCGTCCTGCACAGCCATCATGCCGGCGAGGACCGGGACCTCTGGCCGCTGCTGCGCCTGCGCGCGCCGGAGGCGGCCGGCGAGCTCGACGCTCTCGCCGCCGAGCACGAGTCGGTCGACCCGCTGCTGGCCGCGGCCGCCGACACCGCCGTCGCGCTCACCGAGCGGGCTCAGGTTCTCGAGGCGCTGCACGACCTGATCAACGTGCACCTGGACCACGAGGACACGGTCGTCCTCCCGCTGATGCTCGACCATCTGACCCTGGCCGAGATGGAGGAGATCGGCCGGCAGGCACTCGCCGAGATCGGCCGGCGGCGCGCGCCCGCGGTCTTCGGGTGGTACTCGAGCGGCGCGCACAAGGAGCTGCGTACGGCCGCCCTCGCGACCGTTCCGCCCATCCCGCGCTTTCTGTTCAACCGCTTCTGGTGGCCGTCCTACCAGCGTCGCTTCGAGCTCCTCTACGGCGCCGACGAGCACGCTCTGCTGAGCGTCTGATCCGGCCGGGCCGGGCCGGGCCCGGCCGGGCACGGCGCACGATGTCGGCGTCGCGACCCTGGACCGACGCCGTCTGTCCGCGCGTGAGACGGTGCCGGCGCGGGGCCCTCGATCGTCATGGAGGACGCGTGCGACGGCCGTCAGGTGTGGTGCACCGCAGGTGGACGATCGGTCTCGTGCTGGTCGCGGCCGTCCTTCCCGCGTCGTGCGGCGATTCGGCCGGCACGACGGCGGGCTCCCCCGCGATCTCACCCGGCACCAGGGTCTCGCCCGGGGCCGCGGTCTCGCCCGGCGGGTCGGTCGGATCGGGCGAGTCCGGCGCGGCTGCCGGAGCCGATCCGCGGGACGGCGCGGAGCCGTCCCCGGCGGTCGCGCGGTGCACGGCGGCGGGACTCGCCGCGTCACTGGACGCGGCACCCGCGGAAGGCACAGGCCAGCAACAGCTTCACGTGATCTTCGCCAACCGTTCCGCGGCCGGCTGCGCCCT
Source organism: Parafrankia sp. Ea1.12 (assembly GCF_900465275.1). Lineage (NCBI taxonomy): Bacteria > Bacillati > Actinomycetota > Actinomycetes > Frankiales > Frankiaceae > Parafrankia > Parafrankia sp. Ea1.12. The sequence continues at coordinate 35,240 of NZ_UBIZ01000263.1, forward strand.
GTACGGACACCCCGGCGCGCAGCTGCGGTCGGCGACCGGAGACACCTGGGACCTCGTGCGGTCCACCCTCGTCAATCCCACGCGGGTCGTCCTGGCGCCCGGCGAGCGGGCACACGCGACGCTGGCCTACCTGCCGACCGACCCCGGCGACGGCACCGGCAACCCTGTCTTCGCTCCGGTCACCCTCGTCCTGACCCCTCCGGACGAGCGGGACTCGCTGTCGGTCCCGTGGACGCGCGGACCCGTCCTGCGGCAGGACGGCGCCACGCACCCCGGCACGTACATCTCCGCGTTCGAACCGGGCGCCTGAAGCCTTCCCAGGTGGACGCCGCTGCCCCTCGGGCACGCGGCCCGCGTTTTTCACGTTTCAAGGCTTGGCTTCAAGGCTTGGTTGTCATCTGGTGTTGTCAGCTGGTGCTGTCAGCTGGTAACGACTTATCCGTCCTGCGCGGATTCAGCCGAACGCGATCCTCTGACCCATCTGAGCCGGGTTGGCGTGTGTCGACGTCGCGGTGTGCCGTGTAGCCCTCGTGTGGCCCGTGTTCGGGGGCGATAACGGTGCCGGGACGGTCACTCCGCGGTCCGGCCCTCCAGGAGCCAGGCCTCGACGTCGCCGGCCCGCCACAGGTCGAAAAAGGGCACGGACCGGATCGGCTCGGGAAAATCATCACGAGCGCACAGCCGCCGGGCACGATCCGCCGAGATGCCCAGCCGACGGGCGATGTCCGCGGTACTCCACAGGTCATCGGCTGTCACAACAGCATGCTACGCGTATGCCCCACAGGCGCGGTGACTGTCATCCGGGCGTGCGCGGGTCCGACGCCCACCCGGTCGCATCCGGCCACGCACGGAGCACACGACCCGCCGGCCGCTTCCTGTCCACGATCGACCGCAGGCGACACACTCGCGATCAAGGTGTACGGTGGATCCGTTGCTCTTCTATTTGGGTGCCGCCGGTCACCTTCAGGATGGCATCACCGGTGATCAGAAGTTGGAGATCACCGCGCAGATTCGGGACACCACGTGGGTGTACCGCAGCAAGCGAGCGAGGAGCGACCGTGTCAGAAGGTACTGTCAAGTGGTTCAACGCCGAGAAGGGCTTCGGCTTCATCTCAGTGGACGGCGGAGGGCCCGACGTCTTCGCCCACTTCTCGTCCATCGTGGGTGACGGCTACAAGTCGCTCGAAGAGGGGCAGCGCGTCTCCTTCGACATCGAGCAGGGGCAGAAGGGGCCGCAGGCCGCCAAGGTGCAGCCCCTCAGCTAGCACAAGTAGATAGAAGCCAGCTCGTCTTGGGGCTAGAACCTCAGTTTTTGCAGGGGTCCGACAAGCCCGATCGCGTAGCTGCGTGGCAACCGGCCCACGTCGCCATCGAGATCATTTCAAGACTTGAACGTATTCACCCTGCTGTCCGTGAAGTGCGGTTTTCGGACGCGGGGGCGCGCGAGGATTCGTGCGTTTGACATAGTTGGTGGGCATACCCAACAGTCCGGCGGTACCTCTGACTTGGGCAGACAGTTCACGTACAGACCGCGGGAACTACTGCGCGGGGACTACTGCCGCCGATCGCCAGCGGTCGGTTCGGGAGTAGGTCGGTCGATCATGGGCCGACGCGGCCGCGCCCGTGTACCCGCGGGGCTGTTGTGATCAAATATGTCGCTGACTCCTGAAGACTGAGCCCCTGGGACCCACAAGGTCCCAGGGGCTCAGTCTGTTTCGTCCCAGAAGCCAGGTCTGTTTCGGGATTCAGGTCTCATCGTGCAGTCCGGTCGAGGGGCGCCGGTGGCAGTGCGGCGACCCAGCGGCGGACCTCCCGGCGGCTGCGCAGCCGGACCAGCTCCTTCCCGCCGTTGAGCGGATCCGCGAAGCGGGCGCCGTAGCGCGTCCGGTACTCACCATGCTTGCGCCACCCCCAGCGGATCGGATGCGAGGCCCGCGGCAGCTCACGCCAGCGTTCCCGGTTGCCGTTCCACAGCGTGGTCCGGCACACGATCCGGCGGGCCGTCCTCGTCACGACCTGCCATTCGACCAGCCAGCGCGGCAGGTCCAACCAGACGACCGTGTCCGCCCGGGCCCACAGGAGCTCGCGCACGGCCGCGTAGTTGCCGTCGACGATCCAGCCGGGGGCGCCGGTGATCTCGTCGACGTCGGTCCGGAAGGCGGGGCGGGGCACCCAGCCCGGGCCGTGGTACAGCGCGTCGAGCTCGACGTGTGGCACTTTCAGGCGTTCCGCCATGTTTCGGGCGAGTGTCGACTTCCCGGCCCCGGACGCCCCCACCACCAGTACCCTGCGCACAGCGATGATCTTAATCCGGCCCTGGACCGGCGCGCGGTCGCCTGGGCAGCTGCGGCCAGCGGGTGCTCCCGGGGCAAGCGCCGTAGTCTGGGTGGACGCCAGGAGCGATGGATGGGTTATCCACAGTGACCATCGTCGCCGTCCCAGGCGCACAAGCACCGCTCCCGAACACCGAGGAGGACCGCTGCGCATGGCCATCGCGAACGGTCCGGACGGCGTGCCCATTCCGCTGCGGCCGCGACATCCGGCTGACTTCGACGCGTTCTACCAGGGGACACCGCCCTGGGACATCGGCCGCCCCCAGCCTGCGTTCGAGGCCCTCGCCGAGGCGGGGCTGATCCGCGGCCGGGTGCTCGACGTGGGCTGCGGCACCGGGGAACACGCTCTGATGGCCGCCGGTCGCGGCCTGGAGGCCACCGGCGTCGACACCGCCGCGGCAGCCATCGCCCGTGCCGATGCCAAAGCGGCCGACCGGGGCATCTCGGCTCGGTTCCTGGTCTGGGACGCGCTGGAGCTGGTCGCCCTCGACGAGAGGTTCGACACGGTGCTCGACTGCGGCCTGTTCCACGTCTTCACCGACGACGACCGCGCCCGTTTCATCGCGACCCTCGGGGCCACGATCGCCAGCGGCGGCCGCTATTTCATGCTCTGCTTCAATGATCAGGTTCCCGGGGAGACCGGACCACGCCGGGTCAGCCAGCACGAGATCCGAGCCGGTTTCACCGACGGCTGGCGGGTCGACTCCGTCGAACCGGCCGAGATCGAGATCACCATCGGGCCGAGCGCGATCCCGTCCTGGCTGGCCACCATCACCCGGCTCTGAGCACCGGTCGTCTCGGCCCGGAATCAAGGATGTCGCCACCGCCGCTTCTGCGACGGTGGCGACATCGTCTCTCTGGGTGTGATCAGAGGTTGAGCGCGTCCAGGATTCCCTGCCACACAGATCCGCGGGTCGGAAGCGTGATGGACGGAGTCAGCTCGGCGTACGCCTTACCGGTGATGTTCGCACCGTTTATGGTGCCGGTCACGGTCGAGGTGCCCTCCCAGTACGAACCCTGCGGAACAAGCGGGTTGTACAGCTCCTGGTCGGCGAGCCGGGGTGTGATCGTCAACGATCCACCAGGAACGTTGATCGACCATTTCTGTTGGTAGGTGATGCCTGTGTGTGGGCTCGTCCAGCTACCCAGCGGCGTCGAGGAGATGGTGCCGGGGGCGAGGTTCGTGGTGGTGCCGTTGGCGTTCACCCGGGTGCCGACCGTCTCAACAAGCTGGTTGTTGGCATTGTGGATGAAGTAGAGCATGTACTGCGTGTTGTCGTCGAGCTGGATGCTGAACCACTCCCAGCCTCCCGGACCAGCAGTGAAGTCACCCCACTGGTGGTCCTGCCAGGCGGTGCCGGTGACGTTCACGGGCACACCGTGGTCCAGGAGCGTTCCGCTCGCCTTGAGGTTCGTCTGGGAGTAGTAGCCGGACTGACCGAACGGCCCGTAGGGAATGACTCCGGCATTCCCGTGCAGCGCCGCCGGCTGTGTCTGACGGAGGGTGAGGTTGATGCCCGCGTAGCTGAGGTCCGCGAAGCCGCCCGAAAGATGGTTGACGCCGTTCTTGCCATCCATGTGGTACAGGCCGACGGTGTTGTTGAAGCCACCACCGGCCGGAACGACGTCAGGCAGGAGTGCGTAGGTCGCCTCGTCCTGCTTGAATGCCTGGTGGGTGATGTCGCTGATCGCGAGATGCCCGTTCCAGATCGCTGTTACCGGCTCGGTCCCCAGCGCATCCATACGGATCATGGTCATCTCGAACCCATACTCATGGGATTTCCCGAAGATGTCCTTGCCCTGCAGGTGCCCGGTGAAGTACCACCACTCCATCGATGCGTCACGGTGCGGCGCCTCGTCGCCCGGCAGGGAAACCGGCCCCAGCGTGACGGCGGACGCGCCGGGCGCACCCACGGCGAGCAGGAGAAGTGACGAGGCAGCGGCGACGAATCCCACCAGCAGCGGACTTCGGCGCCGTCTCCCGTTGCGTAAGCGGTCAGGGATGAATCTCATTCTGCGGTCTCCTTTGGGGTGCGATCGTGGACGGTGTGGACTGGGGCATCGATGGATCATTCCGGCGCGCCGTCGAGCATGCCGCGGAATCCACCGGGTTCGTAGGATCCGATGACGAGCTGCTCCAGCACGCCGAGTCCGATTCGGTCACCCCAGACCGCGCGTACGACCTGCTGAACGTGCACACAGTCGGGAGCAATGGTGTCCAGTTCCGCCACCTTGAAGGTCTCGCCACCCACGGCCAGTTCGTCGTGCCATCGGCCGTGTCCCCATGTGGGGTGCAGGTAGCCGACGCCCTTCATCCGGAAGGTCTGCAGCGGCTCCAGCTCCACGGTCTCGCCCGGGGCGAGGAGCAGTGACGCTCCGGCGGAGCGCTCCAGCCAGGGCTGCCCCGCCTCGTTCTCCATCACCACGTAGTGCAGGCACTCATCGGCGAAGTTCAGCGGCGCCCACAGGAAGAACACCTGCGGCAGAGCGGTACGCGGTGCGGCGGGCGTACGTTCACCCACACCACGAATTCCCCAGGAGCGGTCCTTCGTGCCGTAGGTCCCGTCGTTCACCCGGATGTCCTGGCCGCCGGATGCGAGCTGACCGGTCCAGGTCACCATCTGGGTGGCCCGGGTGGAGTCGGTGCGAAGCTCGGTCCCGTCATACTGCGTGGCCCGCGGCTCCTCGTGAGCCGGCGTACGGGCGGTGGCGGTGAGGTCGGCGACCAGCCCGTGTTCCGCGGCGTCGACCAGGATGCGGTTGACCCGAAGCGGCTCGACGATCTCCACCGAGATCGGGCCGATGCTCGTCCGGGTCCGGTCCAACGGGATGCGCCCCGACGCGAACACCGACCGCTGCACCCCGTCGTGAACCACGCTGAAGGCGGCGTCGATAATCCCACGACTGGGATAGAGACCGAACGCGAGCGCGAAATACATCTGCTCGTCGTAGCCGTTGAACCAGAACCGGTCGTAGTGATCGGGATGGCCACCGCCCGCGTGCGCGACAGGCAGTGCGGTCTGGTGAACCGGATAGTCGTCAAACGGCGTGAGCATGTAGTCCCTTTCAGCGTACGCGGGCTCGCGCCGTCAGATCGGCAGAACCGGTAGACCGGCGGCCCGCTCCTGCCAATCCCCCACCGGTGTGCCCGTGGTGGTGTGCCGGAACAGCATCGATGCCTGACCGCCGGGAATCCTCAGCGGAACTACGCAGGCGGGTACGGGGACCGTCCGTACTACGTAGCGCCTTGACGACCCCCACCGCGGCGGCCAAAGATGATCCATGCCCGCGCCAACGCCGCTGCGGCCCCTGAACGAGCTGCGGTCCCTGAACGAGCTGATGCCGGCAGAACGAACAAGCTTCGTCGGACGACGGACCGAATGCGCGGACCTCAGACGGCTACTCGGCGATGTTCGGCTGGTCACGGTGACGGGTGTCGGCGGAGTGGGCAAGACCCGGCTGGCGTTACGCACCGCGGCCGAAGCCCGGCGGGCGTACCCGGGCGGAGCCTGGTTCATCGAGCTGGCCCAACTACGCGACCCACGCCTGCTCGGGCACACCGTCGCCGCCACTCTCGGATGCCCGCCGAGGGGAGCCGACCAGCTTCTGGCGACGCTGACCGATCACATCGCGTCGAGACGCATTCTGCTGTTACTGGACAACTGCGAGCATCTGGTGGACGCCTGCGCCGAGCTGACCGACATCCTGCTGGGCGCCTGCCCCAATCTGCACGTCCTGGCGACGAGTCGGGAGTCGCTGCGGGTCGCCGGTGAGACGGTCTACATGGTCTCTCCGTTCCCGGTACCCGACGGGCACGACGCGCGCCGGCACGCCGCCTCCGACGCGACGACACTGTTCCGCGAGCGGGCACGCTCGGTCCGCCCGGACTTCGAGCTCACCGAGGACAACCGGGCCGCGGTCGGCGAGATCTGCCGCCGGCTGGACGGGATCCCCCTCGCCATCGAGCTCGCCGCGGTCAAGACCCGGGCGCTACCGCCCGCCGAAATCCTGGCCCGTCTCAGCGAGAACACGGAGATCCTGCGCCATGACGGCCGGCGCGTCGCCGATCGTCAGCGCACACTGCGTACCTGCGTCGACCGGAGCTTCGATCTCTGCACGCCGCAGGAGCGGCTCCTGTGGACCCATCTGTCGGTGTTCGCCGGCGGTTTCGAGCTCGACGCCGCCGAGGGGATATGTGGGGACGAGCGTTTCGCCGAGCCCCTGCTGGATCTGATCTTCTCCCTGGTCGACAAGTCAATTCTCACGTACGAACCCGGCGCGGAACGCGGCCGTTTCCTCCTGTTGGAGATGCTGCGGCAGTACGGGCAGGAGAAGCTCGAGGAAAGCGGCGGGTGGCAGGCGATGCGACGCCGGCACCGTGACTGGTACGCCGATCTCGCCGCGCGGGCCGACCAGGAGTGGACCGGGCCCGGGCAGCAGTCGTGGCTCAGCCTCGAGCAGGCGCTGGCCCAGTTCCGCCGTGACGGTGACCTCAACCGCGAGCAGGAGACCCTGGCTCTGCTCACCCTGGCGGCGGCGCTCACCAGCCGGCCCGACCATCTGGGCTTCGCGCTGTGCCTGGAGACGCTGGCCTGGATCGAGACCAGCCTCGGTGAGTGCGCCACAGCCGCCGTCCTGCTCGGCGCGGCGGACCGGCTCTGGGAGCGGATGGGCACCTCGACCGTCGCGCTGCCCGCCCTGTTCAGGTTCCGCCGGCGCTGTGAGGCCAGGTCCCGCAAGGCGCTCGGCAGGCGGTCCTTCGACGCCGCCTGGACGCAGGGCGCCGCCCTCTCCTCCGAGGACGCCTGCGCCCGCGCGACGAAGGGGTCGTACTCCGCCTCGCCGGCCGGCGCCGCCGGGCGGGATCCGGGCTGTCGGTTGACGAAACGGGAACGCCAGGTCGCGGACCTGGTCGCGCGGGGGCTGAGCAACAAGGAGATCGCGGCGGCCCTGGTGATCTCCCCCCGCACGGCCGAGACGCACGTCCAGCAGATACTGAACAAGCTCGGGTTCACCTCCCGCTCCCGGATCGCGGCCTGGATCGCCGACCAGCCGGCCGGGGCCACCGGATAGACCGGCAGGCCCACCCGGCCACGGGGCGGGCGGGCCACGCGCGGGCCGGCTGGGGACGGCCGCGGGTTAGACGCCGGTCGGCACTGTGGGAGCGGCCACGATCACCTGATCCGCACGATCCGGATCGACGTCGTGTGCCTGGACGGGAACGACCACTCTCAGCTGCCGCCCGCGACGCCGGGCGAGCAGGAGGGCACTCGCCGCCGCGACGAACGCGACCGCCGCGAGCGCCCAGCCGGTGCTGTACTCCGCGTCGCGGGTCGAGCCGCCGTCGGCGGCGGTGGTCAGGAACACCGTGCCGACCGTGGCGATGCCGATGACCTGGCCGAGCTGCATCAGGGTCAGCAGCAGGCCGCTGGCGTCGGCCGCGTCCTCGACCGGGACGTGTTCGAGCGTCACCGAGATGATGATCGACATCACGCCGAGTCCCAGGCCGATCAGCGCGGTGAGGATCTCGTAGCGCGCGCCGCCGCCGGCCAGCGGCCCGAGGAACAGATACGAGACGGCGGCGAACACCAGCCCGACCGGGATCAGGTTCGCGTGCCAGCTGGACGGCAGGCGCTGCCAGCTCAGCCCGACCGCGGCGAACGCGACGACGCACGGGACGAACGCCAGCCCGGAGCGCAGCGGACTCATCCCCAGGTCGCCCTGCAGGTGCAGGGTGGTGGTGAACAGGAACCCGGCCCACGACGCCGGCCCGAGCAGCAGCGTGCCGGCGGCGGGCAGCAACCCGGGCGCGCGCAGCACCCGTCCCGAGATCAGCGGACGTCGCCCGCGGGCCGCGACCCACCGTTCCACCAGGACGAAGACCACGAACAGGACGACACTCGCCGCCAGCGACACGGCCGTCCAGGCCGGCCAGCCCAGCTCGTGACCGAGGATCAGCGGCATCACGAAGAGCAGCACCGCCGCGCTGAGGACGAGCAGGCCGGGAATGTCGAGGTCGACCCCCGCGCGCCCCTCGTCCGAGGGCATGACCCGCCGGCCGACGACGAGCAGCAGCACCCCGATCGGCACGTTCACCAGGAAGACGGTCCGCCAGCCGGCGTCGAACAGGTTCGCGCTGACGAGCAGCCCGCCGGCGGCCTGGCCGACGACGACACCGCCCGCGATCACCGCGGAGAAGTAGCCGAGCGCCCGCATCCGCGCGGCACCGGCGAAATTGCGCTGGATCAGGCTCATGACCTGGGGGGTCATCAGCGCGGCGCTGACCCCCTGCAGGAACCGGAAGGCGATCAGTGAGGACGTCCCGGGTGCCAGGCCGCAGGCCAGCGAGGCCACGGTGAACCCGGCGAGCCCGGCGTTGAACACGCGCCGGTGCCCGAACATGCCGCCCAGCCGCGCACCGGTGATCAGCAGAACCGCGTAGGAGAGGACGTAGCCGGCGACGATCAGCTGTAGCCCGGCGCCGGAGACGTCCAGATCCGTCCGCAACGTCGGCAGCGCCACGTTGACGATGCTGACGTCCAGGATGGCCATGAACTGGCCGAGGAGGATGACGGCCAGCAGGGCTCCGCCGGCCGCCGGGCGCTCAGTGGCGGGATGTGGTGCCCGCGTCCGAGAGGTGTGTGCTGCTTCGACCATGAGCCTCAGCATGAGGCGGTCCGGATACTGGTAACGAGAGCCTGTCGATACTGGTACTCGCAGCACCTGGCACCGGCGCCACCCAGCGGACAAGCTGGTGGCCGTGACGATGACGCAGTCCCATGCCCTTCCGGCCGCGGCGGTCCGCAACGTACGCCCGGCGCCGGCGGGCTCGACGACGGCCGGCCCGCGGGCGACGGCCGGCCCGCGGGACGGGCGGCGCCGGCCGGAGCTGGCCTCGTTCCTGCGCAGTCGGCGGGAGCGCATCACCCCCGACGAGGTCGGCATGCCGCCGGGGCCCCGCCGCCGCACGCCGGGCCTGCGCCGGGAGGAGGTCGCCCAGCTCGCGGGCGTGGGCGTCACCTGGTACACCTGGCTGGAGCAGGGCCGTCCGATCAACGCCAGCCCGCAGGTGCTGGACGCGGTGGCGCGCACGCTGCGGCTCGACGCCGCCGAGCGCGAGCACCTCTACCGCCTGGCCGACACGCCCGGGCCGCAGCCCGCCACCGACGAGGCGCCGGCTCTGCCGCGGGACATGCGCACCATCCTCGACAGCCTGGACCCGCTGCCCGCGTGCCTGGTCAACGCGCGTTCCGATGTGCTGAGCTGGAACGCCGCCTACGCCGCGCTGTTCCCCATCCTCGTGAACGCCCCCGCCGCCGCGCGGAACTCGATCTGGTTCGCGTTCACGACCCCGCGCTGCTGCAACCCGCTGGTGAACCTGGACGAGCAGGCACCCGAACATGTCGCGATCTTCCGGTACCGGTACAGCCAGCACATGGGAGACCCGGGCTGGCAGGAGTTCGTCCAGCGGCTGTGCGCGGCGAGCGCCGAGTTCGCCCGGCTGTGGGCGACGCACGACGTGGCCCCGCCGCGGCCCTGCGACAAGGTGTTCCACTATCCGGCGGTCGGGGACATCGCGACCCGCTCCACGAACCTGGACCTCACAGCCCTGCCCGGCACCCGGATGGTCATCTACACCCCGGTCGACGACGAGAGCCGGGCCAACATCGCCTGGCTCCGCGACCACCCCGAGGCGACTGTCCCGGACCACCAGCACTGATCCCGCCCGCCGCACCGCCCGCCGGCCACGGCCCGGCAGGAGGGCGGGCGGCGCTCCTCAGGCGGCGGCGAGGGCGGCGGGCGCGGGGCGCAGCGTCGCGCCCGTATCGGCGTCGAACAGGTGACGTCGCCGCCGACCACCTGCACCGCTACCGCGAGGACGTCGCCCTCATGGCCGGCCTCGGCCTGGGCGCGTACCGGTTCTCGGTCGCCTGGCCGAGGATCGTCCCGGCCGGGTCGGGGGCCGTGAACCCCGACGGGCTGGCCTTCTACGACCGGCTCGTCGACGAGCTCCTCGCCGCCGGGATCGACCCGTGGCTGACGCTCTACCACTGGGATCTGCCACAGCCGCTGCAGGACGCCGGCGGCTGGCCGAACCGCGACACGGCGCTGCGCTTCGCCGACTACACCGAGCACGTCGTCAGCGCACTCGGCGACCGGGTCCGGCACTGGTCGACCCTGAACGAGCCCTGGTGCTCGGCCTTCGAGGGACACCTGACCGGGCGGCACGCCCCCGGGGTGCGGGACGCCGGGGCCGCCGTCCGGGCCGTCCACCACCTGCTGCTGGCCCACGGTCTCGGCACGGCCGTGCTGCGGGCGCACGGCGCGGCGGACGTCGGCATCACCCTCAACCTGATTCCGGCGGAACCGCCGCCGGACGCCGCCGGGGCGGGCGACACCCGGGGG
>NZ_UBIZ01000706.1:0-5165 GCF_900465275.1 Parafrankia sp. Ea1.12
CATGGGTGGAGTCGGTGATGCCGAGCGGTGGGATGTGCCTCTGGCTCATCCCACCGCTCGGCATCACCGACTCCACCCATGTGCGCGCCTACGACCAGAACCTGTTCACCGAGTGGCACTCGCGCTATGGTGGCCGTGGGGTGCCCATCTACTGGCATGTGGAGAAGAAGTCGCTGGCCATCCACTCCCAGCTGATCAACTGCACCGCCTCCGAGGTCGCCGCGATGATCGAGGGCGCGATGCGGCGCGGCACCACGATGGATGTCGAGGCCAACTACACGGACTCGCACGGCCAGTCGAAAATCGGGTTCGGCGTCACGAGGCTGCTGAACTTCGACCTGCTGCCGAGGATCAAGCGGATCAACAAGGCGAAGCTGTACCGCCCCGTGGCAGGCGAGCCGGACGCCTACCCGCAGCTGACTCCGGCGCTGACCCGCCCGATCCGCTGGGAACTCATCGCCCAGCAGTACGACCAGATGATCAAGTGCGCGACCGCGATCCGGACCCGTACCGCGTCCACCGAGGCGATCCTGCGGCGATTCACCCGCAACGCCTCCCACCCCACCTACGCGGCGATGCTGAAGGTCGGCCGAGCCCAGAAGACCATCTTCGTGGCCCACTACCTGCGGCTTCGGGACCTTCAGCGGGAGGTCGAGGAGGGTCTGAACGTGATGGAGTCCTCCAACGGCGCGAACTCCGTGATCGCCTACGGCAAGGGCGGGGAGATCGCCTCGAACCGGCGCGACGAGCAGGAGATGTTCGTGCTGTGCCTGCGCATCCTGCAATCGGCCCTGGTCTACGTGAACACCCTGATGCTCCAGGACATCCTCGGCGAACCGGAGTGGGCCGACCTCCTCACGCCCACCGACCGGCGCGGCCTGACCCCGCTGTTCTGGTCCCACGTACGGCCATACGGTGAGGTGAACCTCGACATGGGCGCCCGCCTCAACCTCGCCACGGCCTCCATACCGGGCCCCCGGGCCCCGGCCGACCAGGCTGCGCAATCCACCGTGGAGAACGAATGAAGCTGCGCCCGTACAGCACCGTGCGCGAGCCGCGCCGGCGTCTCGCAGGGCGCGACCCCGACGTGTGGCTGCCCCAGGCCCGCGCTAATCGGCAAGCGGGATCTGGAACACATTCCGTGAGGACGATCACTAGACCTCTTCACTGGTTACTGACTGTGGCGATGGGCGGGCGGCGGTCAAGAGGACGCGCTTGCGGAGCAACGGGAGTTTGGCACGGCCGAACATCTGACGCTTGACCATTTTGATGTGATTTACCCGGCCCTCGACGGGACCGGAATTCCAGTGGGTTGTCAGGCCCTGGATGACGGCGTCCCAGTCCTTCTCCAGGCCGGTGGCGAAGGAGTGGAGGCCGGGAGGTCCTCGGCGCTCGCGGTGACGATCCAGTCCTTGAGGTGCTGGCCGGTGCGGGTGGTTAGCACCTCGGCGAAGGCACGGACGAGGTGGTCGGCGGCGGTGAGTTCCGGGCAGCGGGCGAGGACCTGGGCGGGGTGGCGTGGGGCCGTTGTTGGCCGATGGGGCATCAGCCTGGGCCAACGACGCGTACCGCCGTACGCGGCGCGCCGCCGCTTCGCGAGAAGCTTGTCAGCTCCAGCGGACAGCAAAAAAGAGTGGCAAGGAGATCTCTCTCCTCGCCACTCTTAACTTATAGCGCACTGACGGGCTTGCGGCAAGACCCAGGTCGTGCCGCAGAATCGTCGGCCGAGGCCACAACCTGCGGAAATGAGGGCACGACGTGCGGGTGTTGTTGTCGACGTATGGGGGACGCGGTGACGTCGAACCAGTGGTGGGACTGGCAGTGCGGTTGCGGGCGCCCGGGGCGGAGGTGCGGGTGTGCGCGCCGCCCGACTGGGCGGAGCGGCCGCCCGACTCGTCGGAGGGAAGGCAACCAGAGATGAGGACGTGCCCAACAAGAGGTTCGACAGAGCTGGCGGCGCCGGTGATTCGATCGACCAGTGCAGTGCGACGGAGCACGGCTGCCTCGGAGGTATCGCAATGATCGAGCAGTACGTGTTGGATCTTCAAGAGGTTGACGAGATGCAGGTCGCGGTCGTTGGCGGCAAGGGCGCGCACCTGGGCGGGCTGTCGCGGATTGAAGGCATCCGCGTGCCGGCCGGCTTTTGCGTGACGACGGACGCCTTCCGGCGGATCATGGCGGAGGCGCCGTCGATCGACGATCGGCTCGATCAGCTGTCGCGCTTGAACCCGGACGACCGGGAGGCGATCCGCACGCTCAGCGCGCAGATTCGTCGGACCATCGAAGGGATTGCCATCCCGGGCGATCTCGCGGCGGCGATCACCCGCGCGCTCGCCCAGTTCGGCGAGCAAGCCGCCTACGCCGTCCGATCCAGCGCGACGGCAGAGGACCTGCCGACGGCCTCCTTCGCCGGCCAGCAGGACACGTACCTGAACGTGGTGGGGCCGACGGCGATCCTCCAGCACGTCAGCCGGTGCTGGGCCTCGTTGTTCACCGAGCGGGCCGTGACCTACCGCCAGCGGAACGGCATCGACCACCGTACGGTCCACATGGCCGTGGTCGTGCAGCAGATGGTCTTCCCGCATGCGGCCGGCATCCTGTTCACGGCCGACCCCGTCACGGGCAACCGGAAGGTCGCCACCGTGGACGCCGGCTTCGGCCTCGGCGAGGCCCTGGTCTCCGGCCTGGTGAACCCGGACGTCTTCAAGGTGCGACACGGCGAAGTCGTCGCCAAGGCGATCGCCGCCAAACAGCGTGCCGTTCACGCCCTGCCGGCTGGCGGTACGCAGGAAGTGGCGATCGACTCGCAGCGGCAGGAGCAGCCGGCGCTGACGGATGCGCAGGTCGTGCGGCTCGTGCAGCTCGGGCGGCGGATCGAAGCGCATTTCGGCCGCCCGCAGGACATCGAATGGTGCCTGGTCGATGATGGCTTCCAGATCGTTCAGAGCCGGCCGATCACGACGCTGTTCCCCATCCCCGAGACCGGCGACCAGGAGAATCACGTCTACGTCTCCGTTGGTCATGGGCAGATGATGACCGACCCCATGAAGCCCCTGGGGCTTACGATGTGGCAGCTGACGGCCATGGTGCCGATGCACGAGGCCGGCGGGAGGCTGTTCGTCGACGTCACCCGGCGCCTGGCCTCGCCCGCGAGCCGCGCCGGCCTCCTGGACGTCATGGGGAGAGGCGATCCGCTGATCAGGGACGCTCTGGAGACCGTCCTCGACCGCGACGGTTTCGTCCCGTCGCTCCCGGACGCGGGTCCCGGCGGGCCGCCGGCCAGCGGTGCGTCCGTCCCGATCGAGACCGATCCGGCCATCGTCACCGAGCTGATCGAGCGCAGCCAGGTGTCCATCGCCGCCCTGGGGAGCGACATCCGGACGACGACCGGACCGGCGCTGTTCGACTTCCTGCTGGAGGCCTTCGAGGAGCACAAGCGAGTCCTCAGTGATCCGCTGAACCTTCAGGCGATCATGGCGGGGATGGAGGCCACGTGGTGGCTCAACGACAAGCTGCAGGAGTGGCTGGGCGAGAAGAACGCGGCTGACACGCTAACGCTGTCCGTCCCCGACAACGTCACATCGGAGATGGGACTGGCGCTGCTCGATGTCGCGGACGTGATCCGCCCGCAGTCGGAGGTGGTGGCGTTCCTGCAGGGCGTCGAGGACGAGGGTTTCCTGGACGAGCTGGCGAAGCTCGCGGGCGGGACCGAAGCGCGCGACGCCATAGAGGCCTACCTCGACCGGTACGGCATGCGCTGCGTCGGCGAGATCGACATCACGAGGCCACGTTGGCGCGAGCGCCCCACCACGCTCGTGCCCGTGATCCTCAACAACGTCAGGAACTTCGAGCCAGGCGCCGCCGAGCGGCGCTTCGAGCAAGGGCGGCAGAAGGCGCAGAAGAAGGAACAGGACGTGCTGTCACGCTTGCGGGCCCTACCGGACGGGGACCAGAAAGCCGACGAGGCCAAGCGGATGATCGACCGGGTCAGAACCTTCATCGGGTACCGGGAGTACCCGAAGTACGGCATCGTCAGTCGCTACTTCGTCTACAAGCAGGCCCTGCTGGAGGAGGCCGAGCGCCTCGTGCAGGCCAACGTGCTTCCTGAGAAGGAGGACATCTTCTACCTCACGTTCCAGGAACTCCACGACGTCGTGCGCTCGAACCAGGTGGATGACCAGCTCATCCAGCAGCGCAAGGACGCGTTCCGGTCGTACCACGCGCTCACACCGCCCCGGGTGCTCACATCGGATGGTGAGGCCGTCACCGGGGCGTACCAGCGCGACGACGTGCCGGCCGGCGCCCTGATCGGCCTCCCGGTTTCCGCCGGGACCATCGAGGGAAGGGCCCGCGTCATCCTTGACATGGCGGAGGCCGATCTCGAAGCGGGCGACATCCTGGTCACGACCTTCACGGACCCCAGCTGGTCGCCGCTGTTCGTCGGAATCGTAGGCATGGTGACGGAGGTGGGCGGCCTGATGACCCATGGCGCAGTGATCGCCCGGGAGTACGGCTTGCCGGCCGTCGTGGGCGTGGAGCAGGCCACCCGGCTGATCCGGGACGGGCAGCGGATCCGCGTGCACGGAACCGACGGGTACGTCGAGATCCTGCCTTGACCGACCACACCGAGAAGGCCCATCTGGCTGTGTCAGTGACAACTGGGATCTGGAACACATTCCGTCAGGACGATCACCGAGGTTCTGGCATCGTGACTGAACGTCGTCTGGGACCGTGGTGCGGTGTGATGACCTCGTCGCGGTGTTGTTTCCGCACCTCAGGGCGGTACTGGTGGAGCGGGTGTTCACGGAGAGCGGTGTGGTGCACATCATCGCCAGAACTCGTGACGGCAGCGTCTCGTGTCCAGACTGCGAGTTCTCGTCGGGTCGTGTACACAGCAGTTGCGACCGGTGCCTGGCCGACACTCCGGTCGGCGACCAGTCGGTGCAGGTCGAACTGACGGTGCGGCGGTTGTGTGCCGTTAACGAATGGCGAACCAAATGACAAGTAGCTCTCTGTAGTCGGCCTTCGGATAGCTACGGAGCCTGTCACGATTTTCGTGTAAGCCAGAGATGAACAGCCTACTTTGTGGAGAGTATCAGAAAGGTAGACGGCCAGGGAAGAGGTTGACCAGCGAGTTGAGTGCGACTTTCCATCCGTGGGTTCCC
>NZ_UBIZ01000615.1:0-1292 GCF_900465275.1 Parafrankia sp. Ea1.12
GGGGTGAAATCTGCTGTCGTGTTAGCGCTGGATGGTGTCAGATAGCGCTGTATGGTGGTGGTGTGAACCTCAAGGAGTGGGCTGCGGCGAACGGAGTCGGGTACTCCACCGCCCGACAGTGGTTCCTTGACGGCAGGCTTCCGGTTCCTGCCCGTCGGGTCGGCGGGCTGATCCTCGTCGACGAGCCCGCGCGATCGGTCCCGTCGGGGACGGTGGCGGTCTATGCCTGTGTCTCGTCCGCTGACCAGGAATCGGACCTTGACCGGCAGGTCGCCCGGATCGTCCGCTGGACTGCGGGCCAGAATTTGGCCGTCGGTAAGGTCGTGACCGAGGTCGGTTCCGCGTTGGACGGGCACCGCCGGGAGTTCCTCGCGTTGCTGGGTGACCCGGAGGTGACGACGATCGTCGTCGAGCACCGGGACCGCTGCGCCCGGTTCGGTGCCGAGTATGTCGAGGCCGCGTTTGCCGCCAGCGGCCGGCGGCTGCTCGTCGTCGATCCCTCGGAGGTCGACGACGACCTGGTACGGGACATCACCGAGATCCTGACGTCGATGTGCGCCCGGCTCTATGGCCGCCGCGGCGCCGCGAACCGGGCCGCTCGCGCCGTCGCGGCCGCCACCGAGGCAGCCATGTGAAGACGACGCTGCAGGCGTACCGGTTCGCGCTCGACCCGAACAACATCGGGCGTGCCGGCTTGCGTCGGCACGCGGGCGCGTGCAGGTTCGCGTTCAACTGGGGCCTGGCTCGGGTGAAGGCCGCGCTGGCGCAGCGCGAGGCCGAGGAGTCCTACGGGCTGGCCGGCGACCTGCTCACCGCGGTTCCGTGGACGCTGCCCGCGCTGCGCCTGGCCTGGAACACGGTGAAGAACGACATCGCGCCGTGGTGGGCGGAGTGCTCGAAGGAGGCGTTCTCCGCCGGGCTGGCGCAGTTGGCCGCCGGGTTGAAGAACTTCTCCGACTCCCGCACGGGCAAGCGGAAAGGCCGCACGGTCGGTTTCCCCCGGTTCAAAAAGCGCGGGAAGGCCCGTGACTCGTTCCGGTACACCACCGGCTCCTACGGTCCGGACGGGGACCGGCATGTGAAACTGCCCCGGATCGGCCGGGTGAAGGTCCACGAGCCGATGGGCGCGCTCACCGCTCTGCTCGGCGACGGCCGTGCCCGCCTCCTCGGCGCGGCCGTGTCCCGCACGGCTGGCCGCTGGTTCGTGTCGTTCACCGTGCAGGTCGAGCGGGAGATCCCCGACGGGCCGTCCGCCCGGCAGGCCACTGGTGGTGTGATCGGTGTCGACCTGG